>DASTPO010000294.1:0-4905 GCA_035762225.1 Candidatus Angelobacter sp. | reverse complement strand
TTTAATCCGGCGATCCGGGAGACACTGGCGGATTTGGCGGAAGTGGCGCGCGGTGAAGATGCTTATTGGCGGAAGGACCTGGGGGCGCTGTTACCCAGGCTGGTTCGGCCAGGCCTGCCAAGCCGCAGCGGCAGGAGCACTACCGGCAATGCGTCCCGGACCGTGGCGCTGGATCTGGAGAAGTTGCGGGCATTGCCGGAGGCGGTGCAACGCCTGGCGCTGCAGGAGGCTGCTGGACAATTGGGCTCATCACTGGAGTTCAAGCATATTCAACAACTTACAAGAATGGTTCAGGAGCCAAAGCGTGTTCAGAGCCTCTCTTTGCCCGGAGGCCTCAGGGCGAAAACCAGCCTGCGCGAACTCAGACTCAGTCCTGAAGAGGAAAAAACATCGGCAAATTACCAATACGTGCTGCCAATCCCAGGAGAAGTTCACGTTCCCGAACTGGGGAGAATCATTCGGGCACAAGTAATAAGTATAGGAAAACAAAAGGTTTCGGGTTATAATTCAGAATTGCTGCTGAACCGGACCCGGCTCGCGCCGAAGCTTACGGTTAGAAATTGGCGAGCGGGTGATCGGTTCTTTCCCCCGCATAGCAAGTCCCCCAAGAAAGTGAAAGAGCTGCTGCAGTCTGATCGCATGGGAAAGCACTTTTCTGCCGAAGACCGCAAATTGTGGCCAGTGCTTGAGAGCGCCGGACAGATTGTGTGGATGCGAGGGTTTTCCGTGGCTGAGGCATTTGCCGGTCATGATGCCGATGCGGTGCTGATTGAGGAGATAGAGATGGGCTCGGGGCGAACCATTGATTAACGGCTCTCAATCAGAGTTTCCGCGCATACTGCTCTCGGCCGAGCAGATCAAAAAACGCGTTCAGGAGATGGCGCGGCAGATTTCACGGGACTTCGAGGGCAAGGTCCTCCATGTTGTCGGCGTCATGGAAAACGGGTTCATCTTCATGGCAGACCTTGTCCGGGAGCTGGAATTGACGGTGGTCTGCCAGTTTGTGAAAGCAGAATTCAAGGAAACCAATCCCAGCACGACGGAGATCTTTTTCAGCCCGGAACTCGATGTGAAAGGCCAGCACGTATTGCTGGTGGAAGCGCTGGTGCAGTCCGGGGTGACCAGTGAGTTTTTGATGAGGAACCTGATTGGCCGTGGCGCCGCCAGCGTGAAGCTGGCTGTGCTGCTGGACAAGCAATCAGCCCGGAGAGTGTCGCTGCAGCCTGATTACTTTGGTTTTCTAATGAATGAGAGTTTTGTCGTAGGGTACGGGCTGGGGGAGCATCATTTAGGCAGGAATTTGCCTTATATTGCCGGGCGGATGATGACGCCCGCAAGCTAAGGGGCTTAAGGACTTTTACCGCCCCCGCGGGCTGAGGAATAGGTATAAAATCTTTGCTGTGAGAAAGCTTTAGTCCAAAGACGGGTTGTACAGCATCTAATTGGGTGAACGTGAGCCCGCCACACTCGGGGGAACCTTTTTCATAGCAAAGCGTCTTATAAAGAATGTGGCATAAGAGACAGGTGCGCAAGGCCGTTGCTTACCGTACGGAGCCGGCATTTAGGAGTCTTCAGTGAATTCGACATTTAAAACGGTGGTCTTGTGGGTGACCCTGCTTGCGGTGGCATTCGTGCTCTGGAAGGTAATTCAGAGCGGCCCCACCAGCGGCAAGGATCGTGAAATCACTTACACTGATTTCGTTTCCAAGCTCAATGACAACAAGATCGCTGACGTAACGATCGAGGGAAATGTAGCCCGCGGCAAGCTGACCACTGGGGAGGTGTATCACCTGGGTGTTCCGGCCACCAACCCCAACCTGCTGAAAGCTCTGGACGATCACAAAGACGTCAAAACAACATTCAAGAGCGACCAGGGCTGGAATTGGTCCATGGCGATCTTCCAGTTCTCGCCATTCATTCTTCTGGGCGTGCTGTGGTTTGTGATGATCCGCCAGATGCAGACCGGCGGAAATAAGGCGCTGAGCTTCGGCAAAAGCCGGGCCCGCCTGCTCTCCATGCAGCAGAAGAAAATAACGTTTAAAGACGTTGCCGGCGTGGACGAAGCGAAGGAAGAACTTCGCGAGATTATCGAATTCCTGCGCGAAGCACAGAAATTCCAGAAGCTTGGCGGACGCATCCCCAAGGGCGTTCTGCTGGTGGGACATCCGGGAACAGGCAAAACGCTGCTGGCACGTGCGGTGGCCGGCGAAGCGAATGTGCCGTTCTTCAGCATCTCCGGTTCGGATTTTGTGGAGATGTTCGTGGGCGTAGGCGCAAGCCGCGTACGCGACCTGTTTGAGCAAGGCAAGAAGAACGCGCCCTGCATTATCTTCATCGACGAAATCGATGCTGTGGGCCGTCACCGTGGCGCAGGCCTGGGCGGCGGACACGATGAACGCGAACAGACGCTGAACCAGTTGCTGGTGGAGATGGATGGATTCGAATCGAATGAAGGCGTGATCCTGATTGCGGCCACCAACCGGCCTGACGTACTTGATCCGGCGCTGCTGCGTCCGGGACGCTTTGACCGCCGCGTTGTGGTCCCACTTCCTGACGTCCGCGGCCGCGAAGAGATCCTCCGCGTCCACACCCGCAAGATTCCCCTGGCAGACGACGTGGATCTCTCCATCCTGGCGCGCGGCACACCGGGCTTTTCCGGAGCCGAAATCTCCAACATGGTGAATGAAGCAGCCCTGAACGCGGCCCGCAACAATCGCAAGTCAGTGTTGATGTATGACTTCGAGCTGGCCAAAGATAAAGTGCTGATGGGCGCGGAACGCAAGAGCCTGCTGCTCACGGAAGAAGAAAAGAAAGTTACGGCGTATCACGAAGCCGGCCACGCGATTGTGGCCGCGTTGATGCCGTTTGCTGACCCGCTGCACAAAGTCACCATCATTCCCCGCGGCATGGCGCTGGGCGTGACCATGCAGCTGCCGGAAACCGACAAGCACAACTACACGCTGGATTACCTGAACACCCAGATTGCCGTGATGATGGGCGGCAGGCTGGCGGAAGAGATCTTCCTCAGCCAGATGTCCACCGGCGCAGGCAATGACATTGAACGCGCCACCGAACTCTCACGCAAGATGGTTTGCGAGTGGGGCATGAGCAGCCTGGGACCGCTGACCTTCGGCAAGAAGGAAGAGCAGATTTTCCTGGGACGCGAAATCTCGCAGCATCGCGACTTCAGCGAAGAGACAGCGCGGGAGATCGATTCTGAAGTGCGCCGACTGGTCAACACCGGGTATGAGAAAGCCAAAAACCTCATCCTGGAGAACCGTGACGCGCTGGTACGGATCGCCCTGGCGCTGCTGGAGCGCGAAGTGCTGGACGCCGCCGAACTCAAGCTGATCCTGGAAGGCAAGCAGCTGCCGGCCCGCGTGGTCCCGCAAAAAGGCGGGGACGACGGCGTACAGCAGGTGCTCAAGCCTGAAGCAGGGCGTTCGCCTGGAATCCTTCCCGGCAAGCCTTCACCGGCATAGAGCCAGACCCATAACAAGTCCAAGGGCAGCTTCGGCTGCCCTTTCTCTTTGGCTGGTAGTAGCCCTGTTGGAGCAGAGCTGCACCGCGATTTTTGTTGCGGGAAGCAGATTCTTGGCATAAATTTTTACTTAATTCCCCTGCCCTTTCTGCTTCCTTCAGGAGGTACGTGCGTATTATGGCGACACCAGGGGTTAGTGCGCCCGCAGCGCAGCCGGCGATTGCAGCCGCCATCTTTCAGCAGGACACGTTCGTCGCCCGGCAAAAAATCTTTTCTCTTGCCCCGTGTTTTTACGTTCATGACCACTTCGGCAACGCGCTGGCCTTCCTGCGCCGGAAAGTCTTTACCTGGAAAGACGAGGTGCGCGTCTTCACCGACGAAACCCAAAGCCTGGAGCTGCTGCGCATCAAGGCGCGCAAGGTCATCGACTGGGGCACGGCGTTTGACGTGACCGACTCCATCAACAACCAGAAAGTGGGCGCGCTGAAACGCCGCGGCTGGAAATCCGTGGTCCGCAAGGAATGGATCATCATGGACAGCCTGGACCAGGAAATCGGCCGGATCCGCGAAGATTCCCTGGTGCTGGCGCTGGTGCGCCGGTTCCTCACCGCCTTGATTCCCCAGACTTACACCTTTGAACTTGCCGGAGCGCAGATAGGCCACGCGGAACAGAACTGGAACATCTTCGTGCCCAGGATGGCGGTCGATTTTACCGGCGATCCGGGAAGGCGTCTGGACCGCCGGCTGGCCGTGGCGGCCATCGTGGTGCTGATGGCCATTGAAGGCCGGCAGCGCCAGTACGATTAGAGAGACTGTGCGGCAGAGACCCGGCTGCCTCGAATCTCGGGTTGTTTTCTGCCCTATCCGTGTCCTGTATCGCGGCTCGTCGGCTTTCCGATCCACCACAGTAACGGCGGTCCCGACTTTCTACCTACCCCCCGCGGCCCATCCCAGAACATCCCAGGTCATCCCAGATTGGCGTGCATTTGGCGCACATCAACACTGATTGGCGCAGGCTTGCAGGTCCTGCTTTTCCAGATCATTCCCATTCTCATTCCAGGCGTCCCGATCACCCGATCTCCACTACCCCACCCAGCCTTTTTTCACTCTTTGCTGCAAACAAAGGCGCTTCCGCAGATCGGCGCCTGGGTGGCCCTTGCGTGGCCCTTGGGTGACGCCTGGGTGACCCCAGGGGTCACCCAAACCCAATCCCAGGCAGGCAAAGGGCAATCCAAGGCAGGCAGAGAGTAGTAATGCTCTACATGCCGGGGTCTGGCTAATTGCCAGTTGCTGACTGCTAATTGCTTTCGCCTAGGTTTTCAAAGACCGTCCCGCCACAATCACATCCTGAGATGCTGCTGTACTATAGCTATTTTCTTCGCCCGAATCAATGGCGAATTAGGCCATGGTCCTGAAGCCTGCTC
>DASTPO010000293.1:0-11817 GCA_035762225.1 Candidatus Angelobacter sp. | reverse complement strand
TGAGGCGTGCTGGTTGTGCCCGGAGTAGTGCTTGTGGTGGTGCTTGGGCTGGTAGTCGTGGTGCTTGGGCTGGTTGTAGTCGTGGTGCTCGGGCTGGTGGTCTGTGTTCCCATCCCAGTACTTGGCGTTACGGTGCCGGTGTTCTGCGCCGTAGCGATGCCCACTGCCATTGCAAGCACGGATGACGCCAATAATATCTTTCGCATAGAAGATGCTCCTTATCGAGATTTCCTGCGGCTGAACGGGAACGCCGCGCAAAGCACACGCTTCAATCTCTGAAACCTGCTTTCATAAGTCAGATGCCAGGCCGCCGGGGCGGGGATGGCAGCAAAGCGGAGCTGTCTCTGCTTTGCTCTTGTTCCCAGTGATTTGAAAGGTTGACTTCTCAGGAGCGTGACCATGGACAAAAGCAGCAGATTGCTTTTATTCTGCGGCGGATACCATACAATAACTGAGGTTCTCCGCTGTAAGCTGCTCCAGTACCACACGCTGCCGATTCTTTTTCGATTTTATTGCGTGTTGAAGGGATAAAAAGATTTTGAATTCATCGCCTATTCTTAGTCGCATGCGTCTGCTCTTTGTGCTGGCGCTGGCTTTTCTGAGTGTCGCTCTTGCTGGCAAATCGCCGGCGCAGGATAACCAGCTTTCGGCCGAAGAGATCATTCAAATCCTGCAGGACAATCCCGACGTCCTGGCCGATGCCAAGACGGAGATTGTGGCCCAGCTGCGCGACCGGGGCTACAACGTCACGGAAAAGGATATTACCGACGATCGGCTATTCAGCCAGATTCGCTCCGATGATCGGGTCCGACAGATGGCGAGCGATGAACTGGTGAAGCGCGGCTTTGGCCCTGCCCAGGAAGGTGATCAATCCAACACTCAAGACCAGGAAAGCGGGACGCCTCAGGGCGGACAGCAGAACAACCAGTCCACAGGGCAAGGGAACGGCCAGCAGACCGGCCAGGAGCCCTTTCCGCCCTCTGGCTCACAATCCGGGCAGCCTTTAGGCCAGCAGGGAGGACAAGGTACCGGATCTCCTCAGACGCGTGGTTCCTCTGGTCAGGTTTCCAGCCCAAATGGCCAGAACGGGATGAATCGCCCCTCAACACAGAACCGGCGCCCACGGGAGGGCGAGAAAGCAAAGCCGCAGGGACCGCCGCAGGAGCAATACCCACTGCGCAATCTGCCTGCTTTACATGATCTCTATACCCAGGCTACCCCGGATGACACAAAACTAGAGCGTTTCGGCGCGGCCCTCTTCCGCAACAGCGCCGCTGCGTCCGAAAAGGCGCCGCTAAGCGTTCCAGTGGGGCCGGATTATGTGCTTGGCCCGGGCGACGAACTAGTCATCGATTATTGGGGCGCGACCTCGCAGCATCTTCAGCGCTCGGTCGATAGGGAAGGACGCGTTTCGGTACCCGAGGCTGGATCAGTTGTGGTTGCGGGACGCACCCTGGGCGAGGCGCACCAGACCATCCAGCGAATGCTGAGCGCTCAGCTGCGCGGAGTAACCGTCGATGTGACGCTGGGTAAGCTGCGGACAGTGCGGGCGTACGTTGTTGGCGATGTCAAGAACCCCGGCGCTTATGACATCAGCTCGCTCTCCACTGCCTTGAGCGCGCTCATTGCCGCCGGTGGTCCGACTGAGACGGGTTCATATCGCACGGTGAAGCATTATCGAGGCAAGGCTCTAGTTGAAGAAGTTGATCTCTACGACCTGATGCTCAAGGGCGTAAGCTCGAGCGAGGTACACATAGAATCTGGTGACAGCATCCTGGTGCCGCCTGTTGGTGCGCAGGTAACAATCGCCGGCAAGGTGCGTCGTCCGGCAATTTATGAGCTGCGTCGCGAACAGACCCTGGACCAGGTCCTTGATCTGGCGGGAGGCGTCCCGGTGACGGGCGAGCTGAGCAAGATCAAAGTCGAGCGAGTTGAAGCGCACCAGCGTAAAGAGATGCTGAGTGTAACCGTGGGATCGGGGACTGACGTAAAGGCTGCAGAAGACGCATTTACGCGTTTTCATGTTCAGGATGGCGATGTGATCACGGTTGCTGCCATCCTTCCTTACAGCAATCAAGCGGTGTACCTGCAGGGTCACGTTTTCCGGCCTGGTAAATATCCTTTTAAAGATGGTTTCAAGGTCACAGATTTGATCGGATCGTTTGATGATCTGTTGCCGGAGCCGGCGGACCGGGCGGAAATCGTTCGTCTCCATCCTCCCGACTTCAGCCCAACGGTAATCCCATTCAGCTTGCATGAAGTATTAGGTAAGACGGTTGCGGCGCCTAGCTTGGAGCCTTTTGACACGGTTCGCGTTTTTGGCCGCTATGACACAGACGCGCCCAAGGTTTCCATCTTTGGCGACGTTTTGCGGCCGGGCGAATATCCTCTTTCTGAGAAGATGACCGCCGCTGAGCTTTTGCGGATTGCCGGCGGCTTTAAGCGCAGCGCCTATCGGCAGGTTGCCGATCTCACCAGCTATTCGGTGGTGGATGGCGATCATGTGGACCTGGAGCACCGCGATGTCCAGATCGAACGCGCCCTGGCCGGTGAAGCTGATACAGACGTTTTGTTGAAACCGGGAGATGTTCTTACCATTCGCCAGATTGGCGGCTGGCCGGATATCGGCGGCGCCATCACGGTTACCGGCGAGGTCATGCACCCGGGACGATATGGGATCCAGCGCGGTGAGCATCTCAGCTCCATTCTGAAACGCGCTGGCGGCTTTTCCACTGAAGCCTACCCCTACGCGGCATTGCTGGATCGTGCAGCTGTTCGCCAGGCCACGGCCAAGAGCCGCGAAGACCTGGTCACCAAGATTCAATCTCAGGCTTATACCGGCTCACGCACGGAAGCGCTTTCCAGCCAGCGAGAACGCCAGCAACTCATCAATCGCCTGCGTGAAATACAGCCCAGCGGACGGATGTTGATCCATATCTCGTCTCCAATCGAGAAGTGGCAAAACACGCAGGCGGACATTGAAGTTCGCGGTGGCGACACCCTGTATATTCCCAAGAAGCCCAACTTCGTCATGGTCGCGGGCCAGGTCTATAACCCCACTGCAATCACTTTCAGTCCGGGCAAGCATGCCGGGTGGTATTTGAAACAGGCCGGGGGGCCAACCAGCCTGGCGGCCAAAAAGGACATTTTCGTGGTGCGGGCAAACGGAACGGTGGTAGGACGGGGTTCAGGCGAATGGTGGTCGGGCAGCGTGCTTGGCTCTGTCTTGCAGGCAGGTGACACCGTCTTTGTTCCTGAGAAAGGCGCAGGCACCGGAGTATTCAAGAACCTGGCTCAGTCCATACAGCTGCTTTCCGGCGCCGCAGTAGCCGTGAGCGTGATCAGGACGTTCTAAGTGAAGACTGAATCAATCCGAATAACTCAACGCCGAATCGCACTAATCCTTATTTCGTTTTCTATTGGAACCGTCATGTTGGGGCAGCCAGGGAATGGCGGTGCCGCCAATGGTGGCCCCACTCCCACGCCGACTCCGGCGCCGGTCGCGGCCGCCGGCGACGATGCCAATCTTGCCAGTGACAATCCGGTAAAGTTTTTACGCAACCTGGCGCATGACCAGAAAGATATTTGGACGAGTCCTTTCAAAGCCAAAATCAAGGACTTGAACTGGATCGTTCCGCTGGCCGGGCTCAGCGCTGGGCTGGTGAATGCCGACGCAGAGATTTCTTCGCGCGTCTCAACCACCGGGACTCTAGGCAAGCATGCCAGCACAATATCCAATGCCGGCCTCGGGCTGGCGTTGGGCGGCAGCGGCGGTCTTTATCTGCTGGGAAAGATCCGCGGCGATGACCATCAGAAAGAAACCGGAATACTTTCCATTGAAGCGGCCACAGACAGCCTCGTCGTGGTGGAAGCTTTCAAGCTGGTCACGCAGCGGGCCCGCCCATCAGATGGAAACTTTAAGGGCGAGTTCTTCAACAGCACCTCGATCACCAACTCTTCATTTCCGTCGGCGCATGCCATGCTCACCTGGTCCATGGCCAGCGTTCTGGCACATGAATATCCCGGGCCGCTTACCCAGATTTTTGCCTATGGTCTGGCTACCGGAGTAAGCGTCGCCCGCGTTGAAGGTCGCGACCATTTTCCCAGCGATGTGGTCGTGGGCGCTGCCGCCGGATGGTTAATCGGACGCCAGGTCTACAAGACTCATCACGATTCGGAACTCCCTGGCGCAGGATTCGGGACATTTATTCATGATGAAAATCCTCAAGACCTTCCCGTAGCGCGTTCATCACCCTATGTCCCTATGGATAGCTGGGTCTATCCTGCATTCGACCGTCTGGCAGCGCTTGGGATCGAAAACAGCGCTATCGTGGGCCTGCGCCCCTGGACGCGCAAAGAATGTTCTCGGATCCTTGAGGAGATTTCCGCCGAGGTAGATGAATCCAACCCCGATGAAGCATGGCGTGTCTATTCAGCCCTGGCAAAAGAGTTTGCCACGGAATTGAACGGAGAAGAGCGCGACTACCTGTCAGTGGATTCCATCTATGCGCGGCTGACCTCCATTTCCGGGCCGCCTCTCACCGACGGTTACCATTTTGGCCAAACCATTGTGAATGACTTTGGCCGGCCATACCAGCGTGGAACCAACGCGCTTGGTGGCTTCTCCAGCAGCGGGTCGGCTGGGGCAATTGGTTTTTACGTGCGCGGCGAATTTGAGCATGCGCCTTCAGCGGCGGGATTTACGCAGGCCCAGCAGGATGTGATTCAAAGCGCTGACTTCAAGCTCTTTCAGCCTGCCGCTCCTATTCCCGCATTCAACCAATTCCGCCTGCTCGATAGCTATATCTCGCTGAACATCAAAGGGTGGCAGACATCATTCGGGAAGCAAACGTTGTGGACGGGACCCACGCAGGACCCTTTTCTGTGGAGTGACAACGCAGAGCCGATTTACATGCTGCGCGTCGACCAGACCCATCCCATCAAATTACCCAGTTTCCTGGGTTTGCTGGGGCCCTTGCGTTCGGAATGGTGGGTCGGGAAGTTGACCGGCCACCACTGGGTCCAGACTCAGGATGTAAATCTCAACACCGTCTTTTCCTTCGGCCGGACTTTGAGCAAGCAACCGATGGTGAACGGCGTGAAGTTCAACTTCAAGCCCACACCTAATTTCGAATTCGGAGTAGGACGGACCGGTTTATTCGGCGGGCCTGATTTTCCCATCACTCTGGGATCGATCAAGCACTCGCTGTTTTCCACCACCAATTCGCAGGGCCGCAACCTGGACCCGGGCGATCGTCGCTCAACCGTTGATTTCAGCTATCGCCTCCCTGGATTCAGAAGCTGGCTGACTCTGTATGACGATTCGTTTGTTGAGGACGAAATTTCGCCGATCGGCTATCCACGGCGCGCAGCCCACAATCCCGGAATTTATCTCTCCCACTTTCCCGGCCTAGACCATCTGGACTTCCGGGTGGAAGCCGCTTTCACCAATCTTCCTAACCTGATTCAGACGTCAGAAGGTGGGTTTTTCTACTGGAACGTGCGCTACCTGGATGGATACACCAACAAAGGCAATATCCTCGGCAATGCCACGGTCGGCCGCCAGGGCATCGCTTTGCGCGCCGACAGTACCTACTGGGTTGCGTCGGACAAAACGCTTCAGTTCGGGTACCGCAGCGAGATTGCCGACAACGAATTTGTTCAGGGTGGCAACCTGCGTGATATCCACTTCAAATCAGAGTGGCGGCTTGCTCCCAAGGTGTCGCTGTCCAGCTTTCTGCAATATGAGTGGTGGAACTTCCCCTTGCTGAGCGCGGGCAACAAGCAGAATGACTTCACCGCGTCGTTTCAACTTACATACTGGCCACACTGGAAGTTGAAACACGACGACTGAGCATGAAGTCGCAAAAACAAAGTCACGAAAGATCGTTATTTCATGTGGAGGCGGGCTGAGGCATGCGGGCGTTGATCACCGGCATAACCGGGCAGGACGGATCTTATCTGGCCGAATTGCTGCTGGAAAAAGGCTATGAGGTCTATGGCATGGTCCGGAATGTGCGCCGGGAATCCCATCAGCGGTTAACCCGGGTCGTGCCCCAAATCAGTTTTGTAGAAGGCGATCTTACCGACTCCAGTTCGCTGGACCATGTGATCGACAAGGTGCGGCCGGACGAGGTATATAACCTGGCCGGGCAAACTTTTATTCCGGTTTCCTGGAGCCAGCCGCTCTTGACCATGGAAATCACCGGGATGGGCGCACTGCGTATCCTGGAATCGCTGCGCCGCCATTCTCCAAAAGCAAAATTTCTCCAGGCCTCAAGCTCTGAGATATTCGGTCGCGCTGAAGGGGCGCAGCAAAATGAAGATTCACGCCTTCAGCCCGGGAACCCCTATGCTGCCGCAAAGCTTTTCGCCCATCACATGACCATCAACTATCGCGAAAGCTACGGCATGTATGCCTGCTCCTGCATCAGCTTCAATCACGAGTCGCCGCGGCGTGGCGAAGAGTTTGTTACGCGAAAAGTGTCGCAACAGGTAGCGCGGATAAAATTGGGCCTGAGCGGCAAACTCAAGATGGGCAACCTGGAAGGGCGTCGCGACTGGGGTTTTGCCGGCGACTATGTCCGCGCCATGTGGATGATGATGCAGCAGCCTCAGCCAGACGACTTTGTAATCGCGACTGGGACGACTCACAGCGTAAGAGAATTGCTGGAGATAGCGTTTTCCCATGTCGGTCTGGATTGGAAAAGCCACGTTGAAATCGACCCCGCGCTGGTCCGTCCCGCTGAGCCTGACCCGCTTTGCGGTGACGCCACAAAGGCGCAGCGGGTTCTCGGCTGGAGGCCTCAGGTAAGTTTCCGCGAGCTTGTCGAGTTGATGGTAGATGCCGACCTTCAGGCATTGTCCAAATCCGCGCCAAGCAGTCCGAAAAACGCCATCGCCGGAGATTGATCGCCACTATCGACTCGTGCCGTGCAGTGAAATTGTTCATAGCAGGCGAGTCCCCGGGGGAAGGATATGGAACTCACCTGCTATTTCTGAGCAGCTTGCCAAGCACCTATCTTGCAGCACTCGACAAGCTGCTCAGCTTCGCGGGACGCGAACCCTTAAAACACCTAAACGGCGCGAGCCAGGGCCCGCGCACCGGCGCGGATTACCTGGCTGGAAAACCGCTCCATCTCCTCCAATTGCGGGCTGAACTGGAGCAGCAGAAGATCAGCGCCGGCATCCTCAAACTCTGCCACGCGTTCCGCCACTTGCTCCGGAGTGCCCACAAGCCCGGAGCGTAAACCACGATTGGAGACGGAATAGTCTTCCAATGAAACGCGCTGCTCCAGTTGTGTATTGGCCAGCCATTGCTGATAGTTTTGATAGCCGGCGGCGTTCTGCTTCACGTTGGTGATGCGGCGTAGCTCCTGCTCGGCTTCGTGCTCGGTGTCGCGAACAATGGCATAGGCAGCCACGCCAAACTGCATTGGCGGCAGGCCGAAGCGTTCGCGGCGCGCGGACAGGTCGCGGATTTTTTCCCGGATCTTCTCCGGCGGATCGCCGTGCATCACGTACGCGTCGCACTTTTGCGCGATCAGGTTCTTGGCCGCTTCCGACTCGCCACCGGCATAAATAACCGGCCTCGGTCGGGAAACCGGCTTAGGCTGCAAAACCAGATCGTCCACTCGGTAGTATTTTCCGGCAAAATTCACGTGATCATATTTCCAGGCCTTGTCGACTACATCGAGCCACTCGGAGGTGCGCGCGTAACGATCGTCATGCTGGTCAAACTGGACGCCAAACTTCCGCGCCTCTTCCGCCCACCAGGAAGACACCACGTTCAGAGAAAGACGACCATTGCTGATGTGGTCGATGTTCGCGGCCTGCTTGGCCAGTAGCGCAGGGTTATGGAAAGTTGGCCGCACAGCCACCATCAGTTCCAGTCGATGGGTGACCGCCGCCAACGCCGCGGCAGTGGACCATGCATCCAGGGACGGCTCTTCCGGGCCTTTTATATCGTTGAGGTTGAGCTCAGCAATGAGCGTCAGGTCATACCCGATCTCTTCACTGCGGCGCGCCAGCCGGCTTACATACTGCCAGCTGGTTTCCATTTGTTCATCTTCCACGTTGCGAAGCCAGCCGCCGAAAACAGGGAGCCAATATCCGAATCGCATCACGCAGCCTCCTGTTCCAGGTAGTCAACCAGGCGCGCGAATGGATCAAAACCAACGACCTTGGGCCCATCGGCAACAAAATTTGAGAGCGCGTTGATGTCATAGAAATAAAGCTGGCCGTCGCGGTCGTCGATGATGTATTCAATCCCGCCGACCTCAATGTTTGCCTCCTGCATAATGCGCTCGACTTGCTGGATAATCTCATCCGGCGGCGTATAGCCTTCCACCCGCAAGCCGGTCTTGGGCGCGTCCACAGGACATGCGCCGCGTGCCAATTCCTGACCACCGGTTGTCTTACAGATATCGGCTGGGCATAGGTCAAACGTCTCGCCGGTAAGGTGCACCTTGATGCCATAGAGAAACTTGGCGCCCACAACCTCCACCCGGACAATGTGGCCACCACGTGCGGGAATAAATTCCTGCACCAAAGCCGTGGAATCCAGGCCCAGGTCAAGTGTGCCGGCCTTGGCTGCCGCTTCCAGTTCAGCCGGGCTGTTGAATTTGGTTACACCGGCTCCGCTGCCGCCGATGTTCGGCTTCACCACTATGGGGAAGCGCAAGCCAGACGCGGCTGCGACCGCATCCTCCTGGCTGTTGATCACGCGGCTCTTGGGATAGGGAAGACCCAGCGTTTCCAGCAGCGAAAGCTGCAAAGCCTTCGAGGTCTCATAGCGAAACGCCTTTTGACCGTTGACAATGCGCTTGCCCCGCTGCTCAAGGTGGTCAAGGTAATACAGGGTGTAAAAGATCGACTGGCCGTGGCCGCGACGATAAGCTGAAGGGCTCATTCGATTGAACACCAGGGAATAGCCACCTTCGCCGTTCAGGTGGGCAGGATCGAAATGATGCCGTGCCGCGTCAATGCGGACAAAAGGAACTTTGCGCCGTTCAAGCTCCTTGAACAATGGCGCAAACCAGTGTGGATGCTCGTAGTAAATAGCGATTGGCTGCTTCAGCTTCGACATGCCTGCCTCTTTCGTCAGGGCTTGTTCTCTCGCCGGCGGCCATAAATCAAAAAGGCCGCTCGATAAGAGCGGCCCGGTGGTGGAATCTGAGTAAAACCTAGGAAAAATTGCTCAGCACCGGCCGCTCGCGGGTACACATACACATACAGCAACACATAGCCATGTTGCGCGCGGAAGCCGGATTGGTGAATAAGTGGTGCATCTGAGACGTCTTGGATACTACATCCCCGGGAGGTCGTGCGTCAACGAGTTGTTAGGACGGAGTGTTTGAAATGACCGTATCCTTGGCCAGATCCCTTGGTTTATTGGGTAAAACCAAAAGTCTTCGCGACCGGTCGTTCGGCCGCGAAGACTCCACCAAGGAAAGAAAAACAGAAGGAACACAGGGGTAAGCGAAAGGAGCTTTCGGCAGGGCCTCCGTGTTCTTCTCTAGTTCCCTTAACTGAGTAGTGAACCAGTTGGGCCAAGCGTTTCAAGTCAGGTTAGATTTTTTTGATGAGCTCGTCTCACACCAGCTTGGCGAATGCCAGGATCGAGGTACCTTTGAATACCATACGACTTGGCTCATCCTCCTCGCATTCTGCACGGTACTTATCTAAAAGACCGAGTCTTTTGAAGACGAATATCATGTTTCCCATTAATCTTCCGCTGTTCGTAAAGTCCCAGTTTCGCCATGGGCCGCTGCGGCAAGCCGTTATAGAATAAGCGGGTTTCAAATGCTCCATTTTTTCGATGCCGGTCGTATTAGCAGGCTGTTCCGCCAAGGGGCATCCCAGCGGCACGTATTGAACCTGGCATGCGTGTTTTCCCTCCTTTTACCTGCCTTTAACGCCTGGAGCTTGGACCCACACAAATCGATTTCGCAATACGTTCATAGCGTGTGGCGTTCGGAAGAGGGACTGCCGCAAAACAGTATTCAGGCGTTGCTGCAAACCCGCGACGGCTATCTCTGGATTGGCACACAGGAAGGCCTGGTCCGGTTCAATGGCCTCGAATTTAAGGTGTTCAACAAGAGCAACACAGATGCAATTCGCCACAATGACATCCGCACCCTGGTGCAGGACCGCGAAGGAAGTCTATGGGTGGGTACGTTCGGCGGAGGGCTGGTCCGTTATAAAGATGGTCAATTCAAGACTTACACCGTTCGGGATGGACTCTCCAATAACACAATCAACGCCATCCTGGAGGACCACAACGGCCATCTCTGGATTGGCACCAACAATGGATTAAGTGAGCTTGCCAGTGGACGCTTCGTTACTTTCAATCGCACAACCGGCCTCTCTGACAACATGATTCAAGCGCTGGCCGAAGACTCCCAAGGTCGCCTTCTGGTGGCGACGCAAAGCGACCTTGAGGTGATTGAAAACGGACATGTCGTCGGCCCACTCTATAAGTCCTTCTCGGGAAAGAGTGTTATCACCGCGCTTTTTCGCGACCGCGCCGGCAATCTATGGATTGGAACCGAAAGCCGTGGCCTCGACGAGCTTAGTTCAGGTAAGTTAACGCATTTTCGCTCCAGCCGGGGATTGCCGGATGCGCCGGTGCGCTCCATCTTTCAGGACGGCCAAAAGACACTCTGGATCGGCATGCAGGGTGGTGGCCTGTGCCGGCTTGTCGAGCAAACATTCCAGTGCTATTCCACCCAGAGCGGACTCAGCGGCGACAACGTGGAAGCCATCACCGAAGACCACGAAGGGAGCCTGTGGGTTGGCACGGAAACCGGCGGTCTGAATCGCTTCAAGGATGGAGTTCTAACAAACTATGGCAGCGATCTCGGTTTGCAGGGCTCTCCTCGAACTCTGGGAGAAGATCGGGACGGCAGCTTGTGGATCGGCACTAGCGCTGGTCTTTGGCGATTAGAGGGCGAGAAGGCGATTCCGTATCGCACGAACAAAGGCCCCGCCAACAACTATGTCTATTCCATGATCCAGGATAAAAACGGAGACGTCTGGGTTGGCACCGATGAAGGTGGTCTCAACCGATTTACCGGTCACTTCGTAAAGACTTACAAGAAATCCGATGGACTGGCGGGCAATTTCATTCCTGCGATCTATCAGGACCACGATGGCGACATCTGGGTAGGAACGTTTACGGGTGGCGTTAGCCGGCTTCACGACGGCAAGTTCATCAACTACACCACGAAAGACGGGCTCGGCAGTAATCGCGTCTGGGCGATCCATGAAGACTACCAGCACAACCTGTGGTTCGGAACAGACGCCGGGTTGAGCCTGTTTCGCAACGGGGCGTTTACCAGCTTCAATGTCGCCGAATCAGCGCAGGATCCTCCCGAAATAAGCACGGTAGTTGTCATTTATGAAGATTCCGAGCATACGCTCTGGCTCGGAACCTATGGTGGAGGGTTGAAGCGGTTTAAAGACGGTAAATTCTCAACCGTGGGTTCCAGACAGGGATTATTTGACGATACGGTCTGGAGCATCCTGGAGGATGATCTGGGCAATTTCTGGCTGAGTTCCAACCGTGGCATTGCCAGGGTTTCGAAAAAACAGCTTTTGGACGTGATGGACGGACGGGCGCAAACAGTCCACAGCCAGAAATTTGGTGTCGCCGATGGCATGTCGAGCTCTGAATGCAATGGCGGATCGCAGTATTCCGGTTGGAAGACCAGAGAGGGGAAACTTCTTTTTGCCTGCCTCAAGAGCGTGGTGGTGGTGGACCCGGCCAACCTGCCGCGGAATCCTCTGCCGCCGCCCGTGGTAATTGAATCGGCG
>DASTPO010000292.1:0-14224 GCA_035762225.1 Candidatus Angelobacter sp. | reverse complement strand
AGCCGAGCAGATACATGGCCGCAAACGTGCCAACGATCGACATGGGCAGCGCCAGGCTGGGAATGATGGTGGCCGAGATGTTGCGCAGGAAGAGAAAAATCACCATCACAACCAGCGCGATGGTCAGAAGCAGAGTGAACTCTACGTCGTTCACTGAATCGCGGATGGAGATGGACCGGTCATATAGTGTGCCGAGCTTGATTCCTGCCGGCATCTGCTGCTGCATTTGCGGCAGCAGCTTCTTGATGGCGTCCACCACTTCCACGGTGTTGGTTCCGGGCTGGCGCTGGATGGCCAGCACGATGGCGCGGTCGCCGTTAAACCAGCTTGCGGTCTTGTCGTTTTCCACGCTGTCAAAAACATGGCCAACTTCGTCCAGGCGCACCGGTGATCCGTTGCGATAGGCCACAATCAGCGGCTTGTATTGCTCCGCCCGAAGCAGCTGCCCGGTGGCTTGCACCGTGTACGCCGTGGAGTGGCCGAAGAGCGTGCCTGTGGGCAGGTTGACGTTGGCGTTGTTGATAGCGTTGTAAACATCATCCATGCCAATCTGGTGGATGGCGAGCTTGCGCGGATCGAGCTGCGCGCGCACGGAATATTTCTGCGTGCCAAAGACCTGTACCTGGGCCACGCCGCTCACCATGGAAAGCCGCTGGCCTACGGTGGTCTGCGCGGCTTCGTCCACGTCAGAGAGGCGCATGGTTGACGAACTGAGCGCCAGGTAGAGCACCGGCTGATCCGCGGGGTTCACCTTCTGGTATGACGGTGGCGAGGGCAGCTCCGGCGGCAGTTGCGAGAGCGTCTTGGCGATCATCGCCTGTACGTCCTGCGCCGCTGCGTCGATGTTGCGTTCCAGCGTGAATTGCAGCGTGATGCTGGTTGAGCCCAGCGCGCTCGATGAGGTCATCGAGTCCACGCCGGCAATCGTGGAGAATTGTTTTTCCAGCGGCAGCGCCACGGCGGAAGCCATGGTGTCCGGGCTCGCGCCCGGCAATGACGCGCTTACCTGGATAGTGGGGAAGTCGACGTTAGGGAGATCGCTCACCGGCAACACGCGGTAAGCAAAAATACCGAAGATCAGGATCGCCGCCATGATCAGCGTGGTGGTGATGGGCCGCCGGATAAATAACTGTGTGTTCATGGCTACAATCCGCTCTTGATCTCGACCTTGGCGCCCGGTGTCAGGCGCAGCTGGCCGTCGGTTACCACGCGCTGGCCGGCTTGCAGTCCGGAAGAGACAATCGTTTCATCGCCCACGTTCCAGCCAACTTTTACCGGCTGAGGCTGCGCGGTGAGGTCCTGGTTGACCACGTAGACGTAGGTCCCGCTCTGGCTGGTTTGCAGCGCGGCCGTAGGAATCACAATGGCGTTGGGCTGCGACTTCAGCGTCATATTCACGTCCACAAATTGTCCCGGCCACAGCATGTGCGCGGCGTTGTTGAATGTTGCTTTCAACTTGATGGTGCCGGTGGTCAGGTCCACGGCGTTGTCGATAAACGTCAGCGTGCCCTGAAAATGCTGAGTGCTGCCCTGCGGCGCGGCATCAACTTTCAACGTTTTGGCTGTCGAATACTGTTTCAGCTCGGCAAACTGGCGCTCTGGAATGGCAAAGCTCACATAGATCGGCTCAATCTGGTTGATGGTCACCAGGATCGGCACATCATTGGCTTTCACCAGGTTCCCTTCTTTCACGCCGACGGTTCCGGTGCGGCCATTAATGGGGGAATAAATCGCCGTGTACTCAAGATTGATCTTCGCGGCCTCGACTGCTGCCTTGTCGGCGGCGACGGTTGCAGCCATCGCGTTCGCCGCGGCGCCGGCGGCATCCACCTGCTGTTTGGAAACCACGCCCTGCTTGCCCAGGCCGGCATAGCGCTCGGCATCAAGCTTTGAATTCAGTGACTGGGCTTCGTCTTTGGCCAGCGTACCTTCGGCCTGGCGCAGCGCGGCGTCAAAAGGCGCGCGATCGATCGTGAACAGCAGCTGGCCTTTCTTCACGAAATCGCCTTCCTTGAAATGAACGCGCATCAGCTGCCCTGAAATCTGCGCCTTGATGGAAACGCTGGAAATGGCCTCCACGTTGCCGATGGCCAGCAGTTCCACCGGCATGGTCCGCGAACTTGCCGTGGCTATTTTCACCGGAGCGCCGGGTGCGGATTGGGGCTTTGCTGCCTGCACCGCATCTTTGCCGGCACAACCTGCAAGCAGCAGCGGCAGCCCCAGCGAAATGGTCTGAACAAGGTTTCTAGTTGTCATGGTTTGGTCTTTTTTCTGCCGCGGCATGATGGCCGTTGCGTCCGTTGGTGTTTGCTGCTTTGCCGCGCGGCTGCATACCATTCAGCCATACCCCGGCCAGCGTCTCAGCCACCATCTCGGAATCGAAAGTCTGATACTTGTTTCCACCGAAAAGCTCCTGGATCAGGAAGTGGTAAACCACCATGCCAAGGAAGCCGCGCGCGGAGAGCAGCGGGTCCACATCACGAAAGCCTCCTTCGCTGATGCGGCGGCGGATATACGCTGCCAGCGCTTCGTAATAGACCGCGACGAACGTACGGAAGAAACGGCGCGAAAGCGAGTGGCTCTCCAGCGCGGTGAACCAGAGCAGGCGCGTCAGTTCGGTATCACGCGCGTTGCGCGCCAGAAATTCCCGGGCGATCGAGGAAAATACTTCCAGGTCGCTGCCGCCCGCGTTCAGGATCTTGTCGATCTTGAGCCGCCGTCCGCGGGCGCTGCAAGATTCTTCCACAATGGCCCAGTACAGTTTTTCCTTGCTGGGAAAGTGGCGAAAGAGCAGGGCTTCATTGATCCGCGCCCGCTCGGCAATCTCGCGCGTGGTGGTGCCGCGATAGCCTCTGCGCGCAAACAGGCCGGATGCGGCACGCATGATCTGCCGGCGGCGGTCGATGGCTGAAAGACGGACAGGCATGTGGGGGATGAAATGAAGTAAGTAAACACTTACTTTAGCAGTTGGACGGGCAGCTCTCAAGAACGTCTTGCGTGGAATGGGTAAAGAAATGTAAAGGGCTGATGCGGCTTACAGCAGGACTGCCCGCGTAGCAAACACCTTGTCGAGCCAAAACTTGCCTCTTCTCCGATCGCGTCCGATAAACGCGAGGAACCAGACACACGCAGCGATAAAGCCGAGAAGGGTTCGCTGAATAGCACGGCCCAAACCAAACGATGTCCCTTCATCCGGAACAATCTGATAGCCCATGATGCAGGCGCCCGGAGATGGCCTGCGTCGAATGATGGGAAGCGAAAAATAAAAAACCAGTATCAACCCTCCTACGAGGGATTCGATCAACAACAACAGCGAGTCGCCAGGAGCCGCGGTGCTGCGTTCAAAGGTCCACTGGAAGACTCCAACTCTTCTCCACTCGAAGACCACGGCTAGAAGCCCGGCAATTGGGCTGGCGGCCATCATTGCGATCAGGAAGTCAATCCCAAGAGCAACCCAGCGTCGGGGAAGGCCTGGCATCGGCGTCCGATTGTCAGATGGCTCCGAATAGATCAGGACAAGATAAAGCAGAATGATCAGTGCTGCGAGAGCGAGCGCCCATGGCTCCGTGCTGCCGGCAATGGAAAACGCGCGCTCGGAAGAAGATGCAGAGATTCCGATTAACCCAAAATCATTCAAGGTAAGGCCCAGGAGAATGACAGCTACAAGGCCTGCAAACGGCCAACGGAGGCTTCGCGCTTTAATCATCTGCGCTAAGAGGTTACACCAACACTGGCACGCTTCCACGCATTGTCGTTCGTATAGAGCCTAAACTCTCGCGAGCGCCTCGCAGAACCATTTTTGGGAATCGGTCCAGGTTTTCTCTAACTTGAAGCCGCTGCGGCGGAGCAGCCGCGCAATGGATGCTTTATTGAACTTGTAGCTGTTCTCCGTGTGGATGCGCTCACCCCTGGCGAAGTGGAAGCCGCGGCCCAGGTCCTGTACCCAGACCGTCTGCTCGTACACGCTTTCGAGATGCATTTCAATGCGAGACTTACGCCGGTTCCAGAAGGCGACATGCTCAAACGAATCAACGTCAAAGCTGCCGCCCAGCTCGCGGTTGATCCGCACCAGCATATTTTTGTTGAACGCGGCAGTCACACCCTGGGCGTCGTTGTATGCGGCGTGCAGGATGTCCGGGTCTTTGCTGAGATCAAAGCCAATCAGCAGGGCGTCACCGGTTTGCAGCGAACCATGCACGTTCTTCAGGAACTGCTCGGCTTCATCCGGCTCAAAATTTCCAATCGTCGAACCAATGAACAACACCAGCTTGCGCCCGGGCAATGCCTTGAGATCGGGAATCCGGTGCGTATAATCAGCCACGATGGGCGCCACGCGCAGGCGAGGGAAATGGCCGTTCAGCGTTGCCAGCGCGCCTTGCAGCGCCGACGAGGAAACGTCAACGGGATAAAAATCAGCGCGCAGCTGCCGCCGCAAGAGCGCCTGGATCAGCACCTGGGTCTTGGTGGCGCTGCCCGCGCCGAGTTCAACGAGGGTCAGGTTCTTTCCCGCATGCTCCACCATGTCTCCGGCGAATTCATTCAGAATTGCCCGTTCGGTGCGCGTGGGGTAGTACTCGCTTGTCTCGGTGATCTGGTCAAACAGGCGGGACCCTTCAGCATCATAGAAAAGCTTGGGTGGAAGCCGCCGAGGGTGCGCGCTCAGTCCACGCAGAACTTCTTCCGCATTCGGGCTGATAAGAACTGCCGGGCTTTTAAATGCCGTCATCTGCCAGCCTTATGCCGGAAAATTGCCAGCGCGTCTCCGGCGAAAAGAAATTTCGATAAGAGGGGCGAATGTGCGAGCGAGGCGTAGCGCACGAACCGCCGCGCAACACCATCTGTCCGCTCATGAATTTACCGTTGTATTCTCCCAGCGCTCCCGCGGCGGGCTTGTAGCCCGGATACGCCAGATAGGCGCTCGCCGTCCATTCCCAGCAATCGCCAAACATCTGCACGGGCTGGCCGCTCTCTGGGGCTGCGGGAGCCACCACGGGATGAAAGTTTCCGCTCTCCAGCAGATTGCCTTGAACCGGCAACCGCGAGGCTGCGACCTCCCATTCAAATTCATTGGGTAGCCGCGCACCCGCCCAGCGGGCAAATGCGTCGGCCTCGTAATAACTTACGTGGCACACAGGCTCGCCTTCATCGACCTTGCGCCGGCCGGAGCAGGTGAACTGGTGCCACTGGCCGTCAACTTTTTCCCAGTAAAGCGGCGCGTTCCAGCCATGGCTCCGGACCGCGGTCCAGCCATCGGAAAGCCAGAGCTCAGGGCGCGAATATCCGCGGTCGTCCATAAATGCAAGGTAATCGCCGCATGTGGCCAGGCGGATGGCAAAGCGGTATGGGCGCAAAAATACTTTGTGGCGAGATCCCTCGTTATCGAAAAAGAAAGTGTCGCCCTCGGCTCCGATCTCATAGAGGCCTTCCGGATAGCTCTGCGGCTTCTGCGCCGGCGCCGCCCCTGTCGAACCGCTTGCAGGCCTGGATGCCTGGTAGGACGGCCGCAACGGATTGCTCCAGAAAGCATGCTTGATATCGGTAACCAGCAATTCCTGATGCTGCTGTTCGTGGTTCAGGCCCAACACCACGAGCTTGCGCAACGGTTCAGGCGCTCCCGCTTGCAGAAGCTTGAGCATGTGCTCGTCAACGTGGGCACGGTACTTATGTACTTCATCCAGGCTGGGACGTGAAAAAGTGTTGCGCAGGGCTTTGTCCGGCTGCTGGCCTACGGCGTTGTAATAGGAGTTGAACAAGTCACGGAAACTCGAGTGGAATTCACGATAGCCGGGTAAATGTGAAGACAGGATGAAAGTTTCAAAAAACCAGGTGGTGTGCGCCTGGTGCCACTTGACCGGGCTGGCTTCGGCGCAGGACTGAACCATCTGGTCTTCCGCGCTGAGCGGAGCGGTCAGGATCTCAGTCTGCTGGCGCACCGCCGAATAATGGCTCGCCAGGCTGGCCGCGCTGCGTTCCTCGGCCGAGGCGGGAGGAAAAGTCAAAACCGACTTCATATGCGCCATATAAATCTTTCCTGAGGACGAACCCAAACGCCAGGGCAGACATAGTAAACGGTCAACAGGAAAATTGCACCCAGCCCGCTGCAACGGCGTCCTCATATGATGCTGCCGAGGGGGCTAAAGTTTCGCCGCAGAGCGGGTCTTGAGGGTGTATCTTCAAAAGTATTATGTCCGGCCCCCGCACCATCTTTCATGTGGATATGGACGCCTTCTTTGTTTCCGTGGAGGAATTGTTCAATCCCGCGTTGAAAGGAAAGGCAGTTGTAGTGGGTGGGCAGAGAGATGAACGGGGCGTGGTATCGGCCGCCTCATACGAAGCGCGCAAGTTTGGGGTGCACTCCGCCATGCCCTTACGTACCGCCGCCAAACATTGCCCGCACGCCATCTTCGTCGATGGCCACCCTGATCTGTACCAGCAATATTCCAAAAAGGCCCGCGAGGTGCTGCATGATTTTTCGCCAGCGGTCGAGATGGCCTCCATTGACGAAGCCTATCTCGACATGACGGGCACCGAGAGGCTCCATGGTCCGCCGCTGCTCTCAGCCCACAAACTCCATCAGCAGATGAAAGAGCGCACTGGACTGAATTGTTCCATCGGGATCGGCAGCAGCCGGTTAATGGCAAAAATCAGCTCGGACAAAGCCAAGCCCAACGGCGTCCTTTATGTGCTGGCCGGGCTGGAACAAAACTTCCTGGCTCCGCTCGATGTGGGCAAGATTCCCGGGGTCGGCAAGGTGACTAAGGCGAAACTTAATCAGATCGGGATTTCCCTGATCGGTGATCTGCTCAAGGTGGATGAAGGTGTCCTGGAAAGCAATTTTGGCAAATGGGGTTCCGCTCTGGCCGGCAAGGCCCGTGGCGAGGATGCCGGAGCATGGTTTGAGGGCGATGTAGGAGAAGAGTGGCAGGCCAAGTCAATCAGCCACGAACATACCTTTAACAATGACACCAAGGACCGCGATAAGCTGGAGGCCACCCTGGCCCACCTGGCGGAGAAAGTAGGCAGGCGGCTGCGTGAGCAATCCTTCTCCGCCCGAACTATCCAGCTCAAGCTGCGCTACTCTGACTTTACGACCATCACGCGCGCCCATTCTCTTCCTGGAACCACCCAGATGGATACGGAACTATTCGCGATAGTATTAAAACTTTTGCATGAAAACTGGGAAAAGGGCCGCGCGATCCGCCTCCTGGGCGTGCAGGCCAGCAATTTTGAAGACCATCCTGTCCAAATGGACCTGCTGGAGGGCGATCGCCGCGAAAAATGGGCTCGAGCGCTCTCCGCCTCCGATAAGATGCGCGACAAATATGGCGATTCCACCATCTTTCTGGCCAAAACCATGGGTGGAACTTTCCGCGAACGCGTGCATGAGAACCCCGCCGACAAGCCTGACAAAGCCAAACCATCAGGCCCGAAGGACTAAGTAGGCTTTCAGTTTTTCGGATTAACCATTTGATAAAAAATTAACGTACTACCAGCACCGAAAAATGGTATTTTGTTTCCCATCATTAGAGCATTCTAGATCGCCATTTTGGCTCAGTGATCGTCTTCATCTCGGGCCCCGGAATTGTTGTTGGTTTTATTCGTGTTAGGAGTTGTAACTTCCCCCATGTCTGCGCGTTTTGAAGAACTGGTTGTATTTTGGGTAATCGCAGTTTTGGTTGCCCTGTTTGCGTGGATCTACGTGCGAGACCGCGGGAAACGCACAGGCCTTTGGATGCTGGGTTGGATCGCAATCCTCATTCACTTCACCGCGCCTGCCATCGATGACTTTTTCCCGCCGCTGATGCGATACACCGACTGGGTCAAGATCATTACCTTGATCGTGGCCGCGACATTTTTTCTTCTGTCCGTGTCTGAAGTATTTGCCCGCAAGAGCCGGCGCATCGCCTTTATTCTGTTCATCAGCACGGCGGCAGCTGTGTATACCACCTGCCTGTTGTCCGGCGTCCGCTCCGGCATCGTCTATGCCACGCTTCTGCTCGTCAGTTGCCTCTACGCAACCCAGGAGGCGGTCCGCTTTTATGGCTTGAAAAGCTCTCACCTCTACTCGGTGTGCCTGTTATGGCCTTACGGAGTCTGGTCGGTGGAACGGGCCCTCCATGGCAGTCCGGAGCGGGGGCTTGAATTTTATCTGTTCGGCTTCTTCTACATTATCGGGCTGGTCTATCTGCGGAATTTTCATCGCTTCACGCCCGGAGTGATTTTCACCTCTGGCTCGTTCATAGCCTGGGGCTGCGTTTTTCCCCTTGCATCGATTTTGACGATGCGCGGCATTGGCCCCGGGCCAGGAAGTTTTTTCTGGGACCTGCCCAAGTTCTTCGTTGCCTTTGGCATGATCCTGACCCTGTTCGAAGATCAGGCGGAGATGGCGAACGCCGGCGCTCGCCAGTACGAACTGCTGTTTGAAAATAATCTCGCGGCCGTATATGTCTCCACCCCGGAAGGCAAGCTGCTCAATTGCAATGGCGCTTTTCTGAGGATGTACGGGTTTGAATCCAGGAAAGACGCCCTGGCCCACTCCGCGACGCTTTTTTATGACCAGCAATCCGAGCGGGAACATTTCCTGAGCGTCCTGGACGAACACGGCCAGGTTTTGAATTATGAGTGCACCCAGCGCCGCAAGGACGGCTCGCTATTCTGGATCCTGGAGCGCGCCGTACTGGTTACCGAACCCGACGGGAAGCAATATATTGAAGGAACGGCGATCGATATTACGGAGCGCAAACAGAATGAGATTGCGCTCAAGCAGTCGGAAGAACGGTTCGCCACTATTTTCCGCCAGAGCCCAATCGGCTGCGGCATCCTCACGCTCGATGGTGTTTTTCTCAACGTGAATGACAGTCTTCTGCGTATGCTGGCCATGCCGGCGGAGAAGGTGATCGGCGCCAATGCCGTGGAACTGGGTTTCTGGAGATCGCAGCGCCAGCGTGACGACTTCTACCAACGCCTGCGGGCCGAGGGGTCGATCCAGAACATGGAAATCAGGTTCAAGGATGCCGCTGGCGACGATCATGTCGGCCTGTACTTCGCGACTCTGGTTCGCATTGGCGACAAAGAATGCATTTTTGGCATGCAGCTGGACCAGACTGAAGAGCGGGAGCTGGAAGCCAAGTTTCTGCAGGCCCAGAAAATGGACGCGCTGGGCCGCATGGCCGGCGGGGTAGCTCATGATTTCAACAATATGCTGGGGATCATTGGCGGCTATGCCGAGTTGATGCGGTCGAAGGTGGCAGATAATGACAACCTTCGCCTCTACTGCGACAGAATCGTGGATACCACGCAGCGCGCCAGCGGACTGACGCGGCAACTGCTCACCTTCAGCCGCAAAGAAATCGTGCGTCCGGAACCGCTCCAAACCGGCGATGCCCTGCGTGAATTGTGCCTGATCCTGCCTCGCCTGATCGGCGAGGACATTGAACTATGTGTCGATCTTCGTGCCCAGGGGTCCGTGGTAATCGATAAGACCCATTTTGAGCAGATTATCTTCAACATCGTCATCAACTCGCGTGACGCAATGCCCAATGGCGGTCGACTGTTCCTGGAAACAGAAGATATCCTTCGCCCTGCTCTCACCGCTTCCGGCACGGTAGCCATCTGCCAGTTTGTTGCCATTCGTATTCGCGATACCGGCCACGGAATGGATGAAGACACCCGGCTGCATGCGTTTGAGCCCTTTTATACGACCAAGGAACTGGGGCGGGGCACCGGATTGGGCCTGGCCACCGTGTACGGCATCGTGCAGCAGTGTCGCGGTGAGATCACGATTGACTCAAATGAATTCGAAGGCACGCAGGTCTCGATTCTTCTGCCCGCCAGTCTCGGCGCTGAGTTCGGAGCTGTCGAAGCTTCCATCGAAGAGATTAAAAAGGGCCAGGGCAACATCCTGCTGGTGGAAGACGAGGCCGAGCTGCGCAATGTTAGCGCCGAATTTCTCAGTTCGCTGGGCTACTCCGTGTTTGCCGCGGGCAACGGTCCTGAGGCCCTGCAAGTCGTCACCAGAGGAGAACGAATCGATCTGGTGATCAGCGATGTTGTGATGCCGCGGATGAGTGGCCGGGAATTCACTGAATGGTTGCACAACATTCGTCCCAACACGCGGCTGCTCTATATTTCTGGTTATCCCGACGAAGTCGTTCTGCAAAACGGAGTCCCCATGAAAGGACTGGTGTATCTGCAGAAACCTTTCTCGCTCCGGCAATTAGCGCACAAAGTGCAATCGCTGCTCTCCACCGCGCCGCGATCGGCGTGACGTATCTGTCTCGGCCAGGATGGCCGCAGCGGATCTTATCGAGTTGCCGGGCCCTGAGGCTGCGCTCTCTTCGTGCTCCTGGGCCGCAGCACCCATTGTGCCAGGAAGCACATCAGGGAAAGCGCGCCGACGATCATGCCTCCGACAATCCAGCCCAGACCCATCCAATCCACGTCGGCCATGCTGCGCCGAAAATCTTCCGGCAGGCTGGACATATTGAAGCGAGGCCCTAAAAGGCATAAGCAGATACTGATTCCCAGCAATATCCAGCCAGCAGCCAAAAGCCGTTGCCGGCTCTTATCCGCTGGAGGGTGCGGCCTGGCCGTCACGCGCTCTTTTCCACCAGCTCAGGGGTGTCCACGACTTCAGGCTTGAACCTCATCGGCAGCCAGCCTCTTACCAGGATGTAGAGCACTGGAATGATGAAAAGATTGAGAAATGTGGAAACAATCATTCCGCCAAATACGGTGGTGCCGACGGAATGGCGTCCCGCGGCTCCCGCGCCGGAGGCAAACACCAGCGGGAGCACGCCGAGAATGAATGCGATTGAAGTCATCAGGATGGGACGCAGCCTCAAACGCGCGGCTTCAATCGCCGCGTCCACCAGTCCCAACCCGCGGTGCTGCAGCTGTTCGGCGAACTCCACGATCAGAATTGCGTTCTTGCTGGCCAGGCCAATCAGCATCACCAGCCCAATCTGGCAATACACGTCATTCTGCAGCCCTCGCATGGCCTGTGCTCCCAGCGCTCCCAGCACCGCCATGGGCACGGCCAGCAGGATGATCAGCGGCAGAACAAAGCTTTCGTATTGCGCGGAAAGCGTCAGGTAAACCACCAGCAGGCCCAGCCCGAACAACATCACTGTCTGCGCGCCTGACTGGATTTCTTCCAGCGAAATTCCTGTCCACTCAAACGTGTAGCCTTGCGGCAGAACTTCTTTGGAAATTTCTTCCATCGCCTGGATTGCCTGCCCTGAGCTATAACCGGGAGCTGGACTGCCATCGATCTCCACGCTGCGGAAGAGGTTGTAATGAGTGATCACGCTGGCGTTGGTGCCTTCCTTCACCGTGACCAGGTTGTCCAGCGATATCATCCGCCCGTCGTCGGAACGCACATAGAACTGCCGCAGGTCGCGTGGCTGCGACCGGAACTGCTGGTCGGCCTGGACCATCACGCGATAGGAACGGTTGTTGAAATCAAAGTCGTTGACGTACTGCGAACCCATATAAATCTGCAACGCTGAGGTGATCTGTGAAAAAGGCACATTCAGGCTCTTTGCCTTCTCGCGGTCAATCTCCACCACAAACTGCGGATCGCGCGCCGTGAAGGTGCTAAACAGCGGATGTGCCAGTTCTGGACGCGTGTTCGCCTTGGCAATGAGCTGGTGCTCAACATTTTCCAGATCGTCCAGGCTGCCGCTGGCCTGTTGCAATTCATAGGTAAAGCCGCCAAACGTGCCCAGTCCCTGAATGGCCGGGGGATCAAACGGGATGACCATGGCTTCCCGGATCGGCATCAGCTGCCCGCGAATGGCGTTCAACACGCTGGTGGCGCTGTGTTCCTTGCCCGGCCGCTCGCTGATTTCTTTGAGGCTGGCAAAAATGATTCCCTGGTTCGCAGCGCTGCCGCTGAAGCTGAACCCGGGCACGGAGAACACACCTTCCACGTCGTGGTTCGCGCTCACAATCGCGGCCGCGCGGTCCATCACCTTGGTTGTGTATTGCAATGACGCGCCCGGCGGAGCCTGCACGATCACGAAGAAATATCCCTGGTCTTCCTGGGGCACAAAGCTGGTGGGTACCTTCTGGTAAATGAAATAGGTTGCGGTTAACCCCAGCAGGAAGACCACCACCACGGCGGCGCGCCAGTTGGTCAGCCGGTGCAGCACAGATTGATATCCCGCAGTCCCGCTGCGGATGCCGGAGTTGATTGCCCGGAAGAAGCTGTTCTGTGGCTTGTCACGATGGCGCAACAGCAAAGCAGCCAGCGCCGGAGAAAGGGTCAGAGCGTTGAACGCGGATATCGCGATCGAAAACGCAATAGTCAGGGCAAACTGCTGGTAGAGCCGGCCGGTGCTGCCGGGAAATAATGACACCGGAACAAACACGGCAATCAGGACCAGCGAAGTCGCCACTACCGCGCCTGTAACCTCGCGCATGCCGATCCGCGTGGCCTCGTGGGCGTCACGGATTCCTTCTTCTATATGGCGCTCCACGTTTTCAATCACCACAATGGCATCGTCCACCACCAGTCCCGTGGCCAGGGTTATGCCGAACAGCGTGAGCGTATTGATGGAGAAGCCAAAGAACTTGGCAAAAATGAACGTCCCCACCAGCGAAACCGGAATCGTGACGGCCGGAATGACCGTGCTGCGCCAGCCTTGCAGAAACAGGAAAATCACGATGATTACGATGAGGATCGCTTCCGCCAGCGTCTTGAGTACTTCACGGATGGATTCACCCACAGCGCGGGTCGTGTCAAACGCCACCTGGTATTTCAGTCCGGGAGGGAAGCGCTTGGCCAGTTGCTCGATCTCGGTCTGCACGTCGCGGCGGACCTGCAATGCATTCGCGTTGGAGAGCTGAAGCACGCCGAGTCCCATGGCGTCCACGCCGTTGTAGCGCAGCTGGCCGCCATAGCTTTCGGCGCCAAGTTCGGCGCGGCCTACATCACGCAGCTCCACCAGCGAACCATCCTGGGCGCGCTTGATAACAATGTGCTCGAACTGCTTCGGATCGCTTAGCCTGCCCACGGCCCGTACGCTGATCTGGTAAGCCTGGTTTGCCGGCGCCGGCGGCTCTCCTACCTGTCCCGCGGCCACCTGCACGTTTTGCTCGCGCAGGGCTGCGGTAACGTCGCCGGCGGTAAGGTTGCGCGCGGCCAGCCGCACCGGATCCAGCCACAGCCGCATGGAGTACTTACGCTCGCCAAAGATAACCACGTTGCCGACGCCTTTCACCCGCTTGATGGCGTCGCGAACATAAAGATCAAGGTAGTTGCTGATGAAAAGGTTGTCGTATTCCTTGTTGTCGGCGTAGAAGCCGTACGCCACCACAAACGATCCGGTGTTCTTGCTGATGCTGACGCCGGTGGTCTGCACTTCGGTAGGAAGCCGTCCCAAAGCGCTGGACGCGCGGTTCTGCACGTCAACGGCGGCCACATCCAGGTCTCGATTCAGATCAAAAGTGGCGTTGATGGAGCTGGTGCCGTCGTTCCCGCTGGTGGAACTCATGTAGCGCATGCCTTCCGCGCCGTTGATGGCCTGTTCCAGCAGCGTGGTAACGCTGGTTTCCACTGATTGCGAGTTGGCCCCGGTATAGAAGGCGCTCACGCTCACGGTAGGCGGCGTCAGGTTGGGATACTGTGCCACAGGCAGCGTGGGAATAGACACCGCACCTGCCAGAACGATCAGCAGCGAACATACAGTTGCGAAGACGGGCCTGCGTATGAAGAAATTGACCATGAATGATGTCGCTTTCGCTCCCAACCGCGGGAGCAGCAATCGCTTTTTATGAGGTTGGCGCCACCGGCATGCCATCGGCCAGCATCTGCACGCTGGTCACAATGATTTTCTCGCCTGGCTTGATCCCATCCAGCACCACGTAATCGTTGCCGATGAGGTCTCCCACCTGGATGACTCGTTGCCGCGCCACCGCCTGTTGTCCCGCGCCTTCGGCCACGAACGCAAACATCTTTCCACTCAGCCGCGTCACCGCGGTGATCGGAATTACAGGGGCGTTACGCTCTGACCACACCACGCGGGCGTGGACCTGTTGGGCGTTGCGGAACTTGCGATCAGAATTCGGCACCTGGGCCTTTACCAGCACCGTCTGTGAATCTGTGTCCACATGCGGCGAGATAAAGCTGAGCCGCGACCTGACCAGTGTTTTGCCGTCGTCGTCCACAATGTCCACCGGCATGCCCAGGCGCAATGCGCCGGACTTCTCCGCCGGCACG
>DASTPO010000291.1:0-9348 GCA_035762225.1 Candidatus Angelobacter sp. | reverse complement strand
TCTTATTGTTTTCGTTTTCCTGAACAGACCGGCAAAGGTGCTTTCAATGGTCAACCTGCGAATAGAGATGATGGGTTCCCCTGGTTTCGCTCCCGCCACCGCAGCGGGACGAAAAGTCACGCCTTCAAGAACGCATCCAGGATAAGGGAAATATGTGCTGCGAAAACCCCTCACTTCGACCTTGGTTGAGGACGCATGCTCAAGCTGTTTGGTCATCGCCTCGCGCGTGAACGGCCAGTTTACCGCAAGCAAGACCAACATTCCCCCAATGCAAAGCACAAACACCGCCAGGAGGGCCCAAAAGACTTTCTTTCCGACTGCACCTCTCGTTTTCCCCTCTGGTCGCGAGTTTCCACCTGGCATGTTGGTTTTGATGCGAGAAGACACTTGGCGACCGGGCGCGGATCAGCTACTCGCATGGCTGAATTGCTCCTACTTTTCGCTCGACTGATACAAGAACTTCTTTCCTGTCGCATCTTCTTTATCTTGTGCAGTGAAAATTCTGAACCGTCGAAAATCTCACGGGTAACGGATCATGACCGCGGAATGGGACGCGAACTAAATATTTTCGCGGGCTGGCGGATGTTCCAATCCCAATATCCAGCTCCAGGCCATTTCAGACTTGACTGACAGGACCCGTCCCCCTCTGGAAAGTCATCCCTTCATCGAATCTTCCAAGCAACTATCGAATCGATCATTTTATGGTTATTGACATCAATATATATATTGATCTATATATATATTGTTATGAGCGACGTTGATGTTCACAAGTTTATTCCTCTGAAAACACAGTGGTTCCACATCATGCTCTCGCTTGCCGGCGGAGAGCAGCACGGTTACGGAATCATGCAGGAAGTGCTGGATCGAACCACCGGCAAAGTCCGTCTGTGGCCGGCAACGCTGTATGGCTCGATCAAGCGTCTCATCGAATCGGACCTGGTGGAGGAGTCAGAAGAGCGCCCGGCGCCTGAATTGGATGACGCCCGGCGTCGCTACTACCGGCTCACAACCCTCGGCCGGCGAGTGCTCGACGCAGAATGTGAGCGCCTGCAGGAACTGGTCCGCACCATTCGTGTGCGGCAAGCAATGGTGACGAAATGAACTTCGCATGGCGGATCTATGGACGACTGGCGCGGGCTTTTCCGCACGAATTCAAATTGGTGTATGGCGTGGAGGTAATGCAACTGGGAGAAGATGTGGTCCACGAGATCGCCAAACGGCATGGAATTCCCGGCCTGGTCCGGATGATGGCTGATATCGCGTTTCGCTTGCCGATTGAATATCTAACCGAGATGCGCCAGGACATGCGCTATGCCTTTCGCGCTCTGCTTAAATCTCCCGGGTTTGCGCTGGTCGGCATTCTTTCCATGGGAATTGGAATGGGGCTGACCACCAATATCTTCAATAGATGGCAATTTATCTTTCGTGAGCTGCCGGCCGCGGCCAACGCTCATCGACTGGTAATGCCGGAGAAGCCGGTTTCTTACTATTACATCGAGCAATATCGAGAGCAAAAGGCGTTGTTCAACGGGGTGGCGGCTTTGCAGACCGGTGTGGCATTCAACCTCACCTTCCCCGGGGACGTGAATGCAAAGCCCCAGCGGGTCTTCGGGCAGCTTGTGTCAGCCGATTATTTTTCCGTGCTCGGCGTGCCGGCAAATCGTGGACGCGTGCTCGATAGCACCATCGACAAGGCCGGAGGTCCGCCGGTCGTGGTAATCAGTGATCGATTCTGGCGCAACCGCCTCAACTCTTCCCCAGACGCCATTGGACAATCGATTCGTCTCAACGGACAGGCGGCGACTATCGTCGGCATCACGCCGAAAAATTTCAATGGCGCATTATCTGAGAATCCTTCCGAGCTTTTCGTCCCCATCACAGTTCCCGCCGCGATGGCGCCGGAATTGGCGAACGATGTTATCCATCAGCGGAATGCCCGAGAATTCCTGGCCATGATTTGCCTGGCTCCCGGAGTCACCATGGACTCCGCCGAAGCGGCTCTGGAAACGATTACCCGCCGTCTGGATGAGCAGGACCCATCCGCCCCGGTCCGTGCAGACACAGGCCGGCGCGTGACGTTATTTGGCGCGGGCACCATAGTGGCTCTTCCTCGCGCACTAAGACCCGTGGTGATCGGTTTCTTTAGCGTGCTGATGGCTCTCATTATGGCCATCGCCTGCATGAATCTGGCTAACATGTTGCTTGCGCGCGGCGCCAACCGTCGCAAAGAGCTGGCTATACGCCTTGCCATTGGCGCAAGCCGCTTTCGCCTGATCCGGCAGATGGTAAGTGAAGGCATTCTGCTTTCACTGCTGGGCGGAATAGCAGGCTTCGCGCTCGCTTATGGACTTTCGATCTTGCGGTCCAGATTGGTTCAGCCTACGCCCTTGCCCATAGAGCCTGAAGCAGCTCCCAGTTGGCTGGCGGCCGCATTTGTGTTTGCGTTGGCGATCATCGGCGGAATAGGTTTTAGCCTGGTGCCTGCGTTGAAGGCGACCAAAGCGGATGTCAATTCCGCGATCAAGGAAGGTTCAGCGCTTCAGCTACCGGGGTACCGTCGCTTTGGCCTGCGAAATCTGTTGATGGTGGCCCAGGTGACGGGCTCGCTCATGCTGCTGTTGATCACGGGTTTCCTGGTGATGGGCCTTAGGCAGGCCAGCACCATCCAAACCAAATTTGACCCTCACACCATGTACCTTCTGTCGATTGATCCGATGCGTGAGGGCTACACGGCGGAAAAATCCCAGGCCCTGTTCGAAAAACTCCCCGAACAGCTCAAGGCGATCAGTTCAGTGCGCACGGTCGCGCTGGCAGCTCAAGCGCCATATTCGGTCGCGGACCAGGACGAAGCTGAAGTGCAATTGACGGCGGACAGCACGAGTGCATCTTCAAGCGTCCAGATTCCGGCTGTCGAGGAGACCGTGGGCGCGGGTTATTTTGCCGCCCTCAACGAACCGATGCTCGCGGGGCGCGAATTTGAGAATCCGGATCAACGCATCCAGCCGGACGGATCTCACATCATCCCCGTCGTACTCAACGAAAGCGCCGCTCGTGCGGTCTTCGGACGGGGAAATGCGATCGGGCAGCGCGTCAAAGACTACCGGCGCACTTATGAGGTGGTGGGTGTGGTGCACGACCTGGGCAAGGGCATCGGCGTCAGCCAGTACTTGATTTATTTACCGCTGACCCGGCGCAATTTCGCGCGCCCTCCTGCTGACGGCATGACGGTGCTTGTGCGTTCAGATGCAGGAGCAGACGCAATGGCCGGCATACGGCGGCAGATCGCCGCGCTTGATCCGAAGCTAAGTATTTTCAATGTGCGAACGCTCAGCAGCGATCTGGAGCTTACCCGGGCCTCCGAGCGGCTCGCCGTCAATACCTATGGTGGCATCGGAATATTTGGCCTCGTTTTGTCCGCGATTGGCCTGGCTGGCGTAACTGCCTATGCAGTTGCGCAAAGGCGCAGAGAGATTGGGATCCGCATGGCGCTCGGCGCACGTAAAGGCCAGGTATTACGGCTGGTGCTTCGCGAAGGCACAGCGCTGGTGATTATCGGATCTATTCTCGGGTTCCTGGGCGCGTTCGCATTGGCTAAAATGCTTGCCGCTCTGACCAATATTTTTGTCACGGCCCTGAACGTCGGCACGGGAGATTTGCGTTTGTTGGTGGGCGCTCCCCTCCTGCTGGCTGGCCTTGCGCTTCTGTCTTGTTACATACCAGCGCGCCGGGCAGCCAGAATCGATCCGCTGAACGCGCTCCGCCAGGAGTAGGCGACCATCGAACACATCAGGCGGCCCCGCGCATCTTGCTGTACAGTAGAGATAGGTTTGTTCACGCGGTCCAGGAACCGCCGAGATGAGACATCGCTTAGCGACTCTGGTTGTTTGCGGGCTATGCTGCATGCGTCTGAACGCGCAAACGCAAAATGCGCCCGCGAATTCTGTGCCGACGTCAGGCAACAACACGGCGTCACAGCAGTCCTCGTCCTCGCCACAGGCTTCTCCGCCTGAGAAGCTGACAGTTGGTGGAAAACTCCGCTATTTCGCCAATGAATCTTTTCGCCCCGGCGTGTTGGCGGCTGCGGCCGTTTATACGGGAATAGAAATGGCGTTTCCGCCCAAAGCGTACCCGCCCGAGTGGCGGCAAGGCTTAGCCGGATTTGGGCGCAACTATGGCGATTTCATGGCCAGTTGGACAGCCGTTCAGGGTGGAAAGTTCGTGGTGGCTGCCGCCACCCATGAAGATCCCAGATATATTCGTTCCACTCGTAGCGGTTTACTGCCTCGCAGCCTGCATGCACTGCGCTTTGTCTTTGTGGACCAGTCGGATTCGGGCCGCAGGCGAATTGCGCTGTCAAACTTTGCCGGCGCGGCTGCGGGCGGGTTTGTTGGTAGCGCCTATTTACCTGATGGATATAACGATGCATCGCATGCGTATAGCCGCAGCGCGATTGCGCTGAGCGGTTTTTTGACCAGCAATCTCGCCGATGAGTTTCATCCCGAGATCGTAAAGCTGGCACACAAATTTCACATCCCCTTCATAAAAAAATGATTCGCGAGAGCGCGAGCGCTTCTCCTCCCCAATTTCTTGCTTCTCCGCGCGTGCGAAAGTTATCGCTGATATGGCTTGCTAAAAACTATAGGCCGCGCTAATGTCTGCGTGAGTTTCAGGAGTACAACGTGCGAGTCTTTGGACGTGTGATCTCGGTGCTGCTGGGAATACTTTCCGGTCTCGCGGGCTTGGTCGCTCTCGGGTATACGCTCGAAGGAATTGAATTCCTGAAATTCTCCAAAGGAAATATCGCAGGCGGACTTGTTGGCGTGGCAGTTCCCGGGGTGCTTTGCGCCAGCGCGTTCTATATGGCGGTCAAGCTGATCAGGCCTCCGGCAAAAATCCAGGCCGAGTGAAGTTTCCCCCTGTCTGCGCCGAACTCTCACGCTGCGATATGCTACACTATTCTTTTCAAGCACATACACCCTAAAAAGCATGCTTCTCTCCAAAGAATATGTCGGGTATCTGGCCCGCCAAGTGACCCAAAAACTGATCGCCGGCGAATTTATTGAGGCCGAGCATGTGGCGCAAGTCTCTGACGCCCTGAACAACGCGTTGCTCGAGGAATTGCAGCTCGAAGATCGCATCAACGATGAGGTCCGCCTTATCCTGGAGCAGTATCAGGATGAGATGCAGCGAGCCGGCGCCAGCTATCAGGAGATGTTCAAGAAGGTTAAGGGCGAATTGGTGCGTAAATACAAGGCGGTGTTGTGAGACTTTCACGCGACAAAGTAAACCGTCTGGCGCACAGCGTCGCTGACGCATTGGCCACACTGGACGACGTTGAGTTCATCGAAGACCCCAACACCATCCGCATGGAAGCACGCCGCATCCTGGAAGAATTGTTAACGGCGGAAGAAAAGATCGACCTGGCAGCGCGGCAGAAAATTGAAAACCAGCGCCGTACCATCACGGAAGGCACCCAGGAATGGGACATTCTCTATCGCAAGTATTACAACGAGGAAGTTAAGAAACTGGGGATATGAAATTGAGCGTGCCCTGCGCTCAGTAGCCCGCCAGGCGGCGTTCCTGTGAAGACATCTGGGCCCACAGCTGGTCCATATTTTTCTGGATCCACATATTGGCCGGCTCCAGCTCATGGGCTGAGTTAAACCATCGGTAAGCCATCACACGATCCTGCTTTACGCAATGCCCGCTGGAATAAAGCGCGGCCATCTGAATGGCGGCGCCAGGATCATTCTTGTCTGTAGCCGCGTGCAGATAGAGCAAGCCTTGTTCGCAATTCTGCGGTACGCCTCGGCCCTGTAAATACTGTTGTGCCCGCACCAGCGCGGGGCTCGGCTTGTGATCGGGAAGGCTGGCCGCTTCAGGAGGTTTGGAATTAGAAGTGGTCTCGGCTTTGTCGGCCTCGGGCGCCTTTTCGTCGGCATCTTTTGCATTGTCGGCGGCGGACGCAGGCGCGTCAGGAGCAGTTGACGCTATAGGTTTTTCCGCTTCATCCTTCACATCCTTGACTTTCGCAGGATCGCCGGCTTTCGCGGGATCGCTGTCACCCGCGCCGGCAGACGCGTCTTTGGCAGGCTGGTCGCCGGTGGCGGGCGGTGGCTGATTGCTGCCCTGTGGCGGAGGAAGAGTAGCAGGTTCGGACTTCGCCGGTGCAGGCTTGGGATTGGCTTTGAAACTGGAACGCCACTGCACAAAAACCAGGCCGATAATGGCCGCTATGATCACCAGAAGAACAAGCTTCCTCAGGCCTCCACCTGAAGGTTCATCCTCCAGAAGATATTCTCCATCGCCCGACGATTGCGAGTTCAATCCAAGAAATGACGGCCCGCTCACGCTCGCGCTACTGGACGACTGCCCACGTGAAGACGAATCTGTCGATCGTCCATCAGGCGGCAGCTCGTTGCGAAAGATGGCTGAGTCGCGTCGAAGGCCTGCTGGCGGGACATCGGGTAACGATTCCGTGGCAGTCACCACTCGCGGAGGCGCAATCTTGTTTCGAGTTGCTGCATCCGGAGTTGGTAGCTGGGCGTTAGCGATTGCAGCAGCACGACCCGCGTCGCCTTCCGCGCCACGCCTTTCCTGTTGGCGGCGTTCGGTGCGTGTCCCGCACATTCCGCAGAATTTTAGCCCAGCCTCGTTCATGTGCCCGCATGACGGGCACTTGGCGCTTTGTCCGGCCGGTGACGCACGTCTCTCTTCATGGCGTCGCTCAAGCCGCACTCCGCACATGCCACAAAACTTGAATTCTGGCCGGTTCTCGGTTCCGCAAAAGGCACACTGCATCAGGGGAAGACTCCTGAGTTGCTGGTGGAGACACCTCTGGCCTCAGAAACAGCAGCTCAGTTACTAGGATGACGCTTTTACGCAATAAGCTGCAAGCCGAATGTTGCCTTATGACTGTCGACGTCCTACTGTGGCGCCAGCGCCTGAACCCTGCTAACTCTAATTGGGATAACAAGATGCCCGGAAATGCGAGGCGACTCGAAAGCAGGCCTGCAAATCCCCTGCCCTCAGCCATAGGAGATAATGAACATATGGTTACCGCAGTGGAAATCGCCCAAGCCGCCCGACAGGCAGCGCTCCAGGCAGGATTTGACCTGGCGGGTATTGCACCGGTGAGAGAAGAGGACCTCCCCGAGTTGGACACCTTTGTCCAGTGGGTCGACGACGGCTGTGCTGGTGAGATGAAATACCTGGAGACGCGTACTGAGGCTGGTGATCTCCGCCGCTCCTCTGCCAGGAACGCAGCGCCCTGGGTGAAGTCGATGATCGTCTGCGCTATGAACTACAGCGCCGACAAGCCTTATTCGGTGAAGGCTAACGATCCGGAACGCGGCTGGATTTCCCGCTACGCGTGGGGCAGCAAGGATTATCACCATGCGCTGTTGCCTCGATTGCGGCAGGTAGAAACAGAAATCAAACGGTTCGCCGACCAGCGCGGTATGAGTGTTGAGACGCGCAGCTACGTGGATACAGGTCCGATCATGGAACGCGTTTACGCCAAATATGCGGGTATCGGATGGATCGGCAAGAATACCTGCATCATTCATCAGCAAATGGGCTCCTGGCTTTTCCTGGGCGTGGTACTGACTTCTTTGGAACTTCCTCCCGATGCGCCTGCTGCTGATCGGTGCGGAAGCTGTACCCGGTGCATTGATGCCTGTCCGACTGATGCCATCGTGGCTCCAGGAAAGCTCGATGCCCGCCTTTGTATCGCCTATCTGACCATTGAAAAGCGTGGCGCTATTCCTGAAGAGCTTCGTCCGGCAATCGGGCACCACATATTCGGCTGCGATATCTGCCAGGATGTCTGCCCCTGGAACAACAAGGCCGGCAACGCGCCACCGACTTCCCTTCCCGAATTTCAGCCCCAGGAGAAGCTTTATCATCCTGAGTTGCGCTGGCTGGCACAAATGGGGGAAGAAACCTATCGCCAGGTTTTTCGCGGATCCCCGGTCAAGCGAACCAAGTACTCCGGACTGAAGCGCAATGTTGCTGTGGCCATGGGAAACAGCGGGAATAAGGACTTTGTCCCTGATTTGGAAGAAATTGCTGAAGGTCCCGATCCGGTGGCGGCCGAGCACGCACAATGGGCATTGCGAAAACTTCGCGAAGAATAGTTGTGGATTTCCGCCATATGTCGCCTTGTGATAATGTTTTCTCCAACTTATGCCCGGTTCAAAAAAAGAACAGCAGTGGACCACCCCCCGCGCTTTCCCTCGTTTCTTACTCGATATCCGAATCGTCAGTCGTGGCAGGGAAACCCTGCATGGCCGTACCAAAGACCTGGGTGAAGGCGGACTGGGCGCAACCATGGCCGGAAGCATCAACATCGGCGAAGTGGTTGAAGTTGAATTTCAGCTGCCAAGAAACAATGAGTCTTTGCGCTTGCAAGCCGAGGTCCGATATCGGCAAGGCTTTCAATACGGCCTGAAATTTCTGCATATCACTGACCAGCAGCGCGAATTCATCAGGCAGGCAACGCGGAACCTGCCGCCAGCTCCGTAACCGCTTCCTGCCGAAGGCCAGTCATACGCCTTAATAAGCTTTGAACACCGCATACCTTTCGACCTCATTCTCCCTGGCCGCCCTCAGCATGACCAATGTGATGGCTGTCACAGTAAGCTGTGAGCCGCGCGGCGAGAATGGCCGGGAACGAATGAGAGCTCACCCGGAAATAACGATGCCGGCCGCGAAGCCCAGGCTTTTGCAGTTTCCGGCCTCGGCGCCACCGGCCCGCCAGTTCATCGTGCCTCGGGAGCATGGCGCGTGGGCTCTTTGGTTGTTCCCGCTGATCAGCGGCGGCATTGTTGGTTACGCCGCTGCGCCGCGAACCATCGCACCCGCTCTCTGGTTTTCTCTGCTTGCTTTGACTGCGTTTCTGATTCGCCAGCCTCTGGACAGTCTGCTCGGCTCATCTGTCCTGAAAATTCGTTCGCCACAGGAGTATCGCATAGCGCTTTTCTGGGTGATGGGTCTCACGGCGATCGCAGCGTTCTGCGCCTTTGAACTGGTCGGCCTTAAACGCGCACTGGTCCTGGGGTTTGGACTGGCGGCGCTGGCGTGCTTTGCGTTGAGCGCGGCGTTCAGTAAGTCTCGCAGGTTGCGCATAGCCAGGCAACTTGTAGGAGCGTTAGGGCTGAGCTCCACATCCGCCGGGGCGTACTACGTGGTGACCGGGCAGATCACGCGGACGGCGTTGCTCTTATGGCTGCTAAACTGGCTCTTCGCCATCGGCCAGATCGAGTATGTGCAACTGCGGCTGCATACGGCGCGCGTGGCTTCAACACGGGCCAAAGCTGAGGCTGGTTGGAAAATCGCTTTGTTTCA
>DASTPO010000290.1:0-9513 GCA_035762225.1 Candidatus Angelobacter sp. | reverse complement strand
GTTTCCCGTGCCAGGGGCGGCAATGGATGTCGGGCTGAAGCTCGCCGTTACGCCGGATGGCAAGCCGGAGACCGAAAGGCTGACAGCAGAGTTGAATCCGTTTGAGCCGGAGGTGGAAATTGTTGAGGAGCCGGAACTGCCCTGCGTCACGGAAAGGCTGGTCGGCGAAGCGCTCAGAGCAAAGTCTGGATTTGTGCCCGGATTGAAGACGATGTCCAGGACAGCATGCTGCTCGATTCCGTTCGGCGCTACTCCCGTCTGGCCGTGAAGAAAATCGAACATACCCACGCCCGTGACTTTCACGGGAATATTTGCCGTCTGGAAGCTGGTAGTGGCGGTAAACCGGGCATTGAATTCGTTGCGCGCGTTGGTGATTCCCGGCAGGAACGGGCTGCCCGCTCCCACGCAGGAAGGCGATGGAATCTCGCTGATCATCGTATTGCCGGACGCATCCTGCAGCACCAGGTGGTAGTCGGAATCGCTTTCCAGCTTGTACAGCGTCAGCGTCGCATTAATGACCCACAGCGTGGTCTCAGGGCCGGTGATGCGGTTGTTGGGCGGAATTGGATTTGGCGCGGTAAAAGCCCGCATCGCGGCGATGGTTGTGTTCGTGGGCGCGTTCAGGTTCACCTTGCTGACATCGGCGTCAGTGCCGGTCTTGACTGACCAGCGCTCCACGCCGCATTGCGCAAACAACGATGAGGGAACCACCAGAAGCAGTACAACCAAAAACAAACGGCAACGGCGAAGATTCATCTCCAGCCTCCATGTTCGTCTTGGGTCACATCTACGAGCGGCAATAATAGTTGCTGCGGGGACAAAAGAGATACAACTGTCTGTTAAATTTCGATCGCGTATTTCCCAAAACGGGACCTCTTCGTGTCGATGACTTCGATTACATCGCACTGCGACGCTCGAGTTTTTCCTGTCGCGCAAAATATCCGCGCCCAGCGCGCGCCTCGGTGACAACCGGTAGCCACGCTGTGTTAAGACGCATGCTTGTTGCGGCCTACATGGTTTCCATAGTTAGCCTGTTCAGGGTTTTCCTTCCATTATCTTTATCTGGTTAGGTTTACAATCTTTTTACAGCCCACAGAACCCATCGCTTTTATACTTCACTCGTCCAATACAGGTTAGCCAAATTAGCCCGCCGACCTGCGAGAACTGAATAATTCGTGGAAGAAAATTTCCTGGCAAGGGAATGAATAGTGATGAGAAGAATCTCTAGCCTGACTGTGTTGTTTGTGGTGACTTGTATCGCGGTCTATGCGCAGACCGGTGAGCGCGGCGGCATGAATATGCCTCCCGGAGAAAACGTTGTCGGCAAAGTGACGGCCATAACAAAGGATTCCCTCACCATCGCTCCGTTGACCGGCGGTGATCCAGTAACGGTAAAGGTAGGTGACGGCACGCGGCTCATGCGTGACCATCAGCCGGTCAAACTGCAAGAGATCAAGGCCGAAGAGACAGTCTTTGCCCGCGGCAAGCTGAGCGGGAATTCCATGGATGCCGCCATCGTGGCCGTGGTGAATCCGGAGATGGTCCAGCGCTTCCAGCAGGGTGGCGGCCCCGGTGGTGGAGCGGGCCGGGGCGGGTTCAAACCTGAAGATATGGGAAAGAAGTTTATTGCCGGCGAAGTGAAGGCCATCAATGAAACCAAACTGACCATCGCGCGTCTTGACGGCCAGACCCAGGAAATTGAAGTAGATGAAAACACCTCCTTTAAGAAGGGTGGAGAAAGCATTACGCTGCCGGATATTAAAGTCGGCGACTTTGTTCGCGGACGTGGTGAGCTGAAAGACAACGTCTTTGTGCCCAGGGAACTCAACGTCGGACGTCCGCAAATGACGATCAGGATGGGTGGGCCGGAGGGCGCTCCAGCCCAACAGAAAAAGCCTGAAGGAGAAACGCCTGCACCGGCTACGCCGCCTGCCGCACCTCCCAAATAAAAAGGACACTACAGAAACCATGCACAGCCCGCTGTTCAAACTGGGGATTGTTCTGCTGGGATCAGTCTCCATCGCGTGGGGACAGGAGCCTTCGCCGGCTCCTATTGCCACTCCGGCGGTGGAACAATCTGTGCAACCGGTGGCTGTTCCAGCGGCCTCTGCTCCTTCGTCCAGCACTACCGCACCTTACGGAGAGATCACGGGCGCGGTTAAGTCTGGCAATGTGCCCTTGCCCGGCGTCGCCATTACCGCCGCCAATACGCTCACGGGCAAGAAATATATAACGTCATCCGACGTTGACGGCAGCTTCAAGATTTCCGTTGCCGGCAAAGGCCGTTACGTGGTGAAGGCGGAGTTTTCTGCGTTCGCTCCGGTCACGCAGGAAGTCCTGATCAACGACCAGAACCGCGCCGGCAAGGCCGAGATCGCCATGGTCCTGCTCTCGCGGGCGCAAAAGGAGGCGCAGCAGGAGCAGCGGCAGCAGATGGCCCAGCAATTGGCGGGCGCGGGACGCGGCGGCATGCAGCAACTTGCCCTGTCAGGCGGTGGTGCGGACAACGGGGGCGGACCGGCTGGCGCCAGCCTTGATCCCGCGTCTTTAAGCGGTTCCGGGTTGCCGAATGCAGGTCTGGCGGCAGAGGGCGGGAATGAATCTGTTGCCATCTCCGGCGCGCAAGGCCGGGCCGAGCAAAACATGTTTGATCCCGGTGAAATGCAGGACCGCATCGCCGATCTGCGTGAGCAACTCTCACGCCAGGGCGGCGGCAGTGGCTCCATTTCCATGAACGGCGGTACCGCCAACATACAGCTGATGGGCGGCGGAGGCGGTTTTGGCGGCAGTGGCTTTGGCGGTGGCGGGGGCCCCATCATGATCATGATGGGAGGTGGAGGCGGTGGCCGTGGTATGCGCGGCTTCAACGTGAACAAGCCGCACGGCTCAATTTTCTTCAACTACGGCGGTTCCGGACTCGATGCCAAATCTTATTCCCTGAACGGCCAGCCGGAAACCAAAGCGTCCTACAACCAAAGTCGCTTTGGCGTGACCATGGGTGGGCCTCTGAACATCCCTCATATTTATAAAGGTGGAACGCAGACATTTCTCTTTGGCAGTTATACGGGGGCGCGAGGGACCAATCCCTATGATGTGTTTTCCACGGTGCCCACGCCCGCCGAGCGTGCCGGCGATTTTTCGGCGCTGCCGGTCCAGCTGATCGACCCGGTCACCCACACACCGCTGGCGAACAACCAGATCACCAATATCAGTCCGGCGGCGTCGCAGCTGCTGGCATTCATGCCTGCGCCTAATCTGCCTGGGGACAGAAGGAATTTTCATTTTGTTTCCGCCACCCCGACTGACAGTGATATGGCCTTTTTGCGCTTCAATCACAGCTTCACCAAGTCGACGGGTGGTCCTAATGGCGCATTTGGCGACGCCGTAGCGGCCATCCACGGGATCGACAATGGCGCGGGAGCGCGGGGCGCGCGCCGCCAGCAGAAGAAAGGCGATCCCACGCACTGGACGCAGAGCATCAATGGCGGATTTGTGTACAACAACATTCGCAGCACGGCGCTGAATCCGTTTCCCGGGCTCGGCGGAAAACAATCAGTAAACAACTACAACATCAATTTCGGCCACACCGCGATCAAAGGCCTGTTCGTGAACTCACTCCGCTTCAACTACAACCGAAGCGGCGTGAATACGGTGAACAATTTCACCGGCGTCAACAATATAGAAGGGCAACTCGGCATTACAGGCGTATCGCAGCGGCCGGCGGACTTTGGCTTGCCCAACCTGAATTTTTCTCCGCAGTTCAGCAATTTGCAGGACCTCACGCCCGTCCTTCGCACCACGCAGAACTATTCCTTCAGTGAGTCCATGAGCCTTACCCGGGGCAAACATGGTCTCACGTGGGGCGGCGATTTCCGCCATCAGATGGTGGACGCCAGCAATGCCTCCAACGCCCGCGGGACTTTTTTCTTTACCGGAGCCGCCAGCGGCTCGCCCTTTGCCGACTTTCTGCTGGGTTTTCCCCAGGAAACATCGATCCAGTCTGGCGCGGGTGCTTATCGGTTTCGCGCCAATACCTATGACTTGTTTGTGCAGGACAACTGGCGCATGGGAAAAAACCTGACATGGAACATCGGACTGCGCTACGAATATGTCACTCCATTCACCGAACTCAATAACCAGTTGGTGAACCTGGATGTTGCCCCGGACTTCAGCGCTGTAGCGCCGGTATTGCCAGGCCAGGTTGGCCCCATCACCGGCAAGAAGTTCCCCTCCGGCCTGATCAACCCTGACCGGAACAACTTTGCCCCGCGCCTTGGAGTCGCGTGGAAGCCGTTGTCGAAGACCGTGGTTCGCGCCGGATACGGCATCAATTACAACATCGGGCAATACGGGTTGATGGCCACACAGCTCGGTTTCCAGCCACCGTTTGCCTTCGCGCAAACCAACCCCGCTCTCACGCCGACCTCTCTTACTCTGGAAAACGGATTCCCCGCGGCCATTGCCTCGAGTCCGGATCACATCACCAACACCTATGCCGTGGATCCCAACTACCGGCTGGCATATGTGCAGAGCTGGAACCTGAATATCCAGCAGGAAATTCACAGCAGCGTGGTGATGAACATTGGCTACACCGGATCAAAGGGAACGCACCTGGATATTGTGCGCGCGCCCGACCAGTTGCCCACCGGTGGCCCGCGCTTTGTTGCCTGTACGCCGATCACCCCGGCGGCCACTCCATGCATACAGCCGTTTCTCTTTGAGTCGTCGGAAGGATCGTCGGTCCTCCACCAGGGGACGCTGCGCATTCGCAAACGCATGCGGCATGGGATTTCGATCGGCGGGACATACATATACTCGAAGTCGATTGACGACGCCTCTTCCATCGGCGGCGGCGCAACCGTGGTGGCGCAGGACGACCTGAACATTGCCGCGGAGCGCAGTCTCTCCAGTTTTGACCAGCGCCATCGTTTTGTGGCTGACTACATTGTTCAACTCCCGTTCGGCAAAGACAAGAAGTGGCTGAACAACGACAGCGTTGGGCAAAAAATACTGAGCCAGCTGACCTTTAGCGGTAACGTAACGCTTGCTTCTGGAACACCGTTTTCACCCCAGTTCTTTGGCCGCGCCAGCGACCTGAGCCGCGGTGTCACCGGTTCCGCTCGTCCGGACCTGGTGCCGGGACAACCCATTGAAGTCAGCAATCCAACCATCGGCGAATGGTTCAACACAGCGGCGTTCGCCGCGCCGGCAGGTGTGTTTGGCACCGCCGGCCGCAACATTATCATTGGCCCGGGCACCGTGGAGATGGATATGGCAGTGTCGAAGAATATCCAGTTGAGAGAGATGCAGGCCTTCGAATTGCGGCTATCGGCAACCAACGTCTTCAATACCGTGCATTTCACTTCCATCGACTCCACGTTTGGCTCGCCCACGTTCGGCCAGGTGGTGAGCGCCGGCGCCATGCGCAAAGCGCAGCTTACCGCGAGGTACAGGTTCTGATGCCGGCTATTGACTCCATGCGAGGCTTCTCCCGATTACAACGGCTGCTGTCGGTCGCGCTTATCGCGGTGATGGCGACAAATATGCCCGGCCAAACGCCCACGCAGCAGCCGCAAGCCGACAAAGAGAAACAAGGGCTCTATCGGCTCAGAGTGGAAAGCGAACTTGTTTTGGTAAACGTTGTGGTTCGCGACAAGCAGGGCAAGCCGGTCACCGACCTGAAGCGGGACGATTTCACGGTGCTGGAGGAGGGCAAGCCGCAGCGGGTTTCCAGCTTTGATTTTGAGAACCTGGATATGCAACCCATAGCGGCCGCGGATGCAGGCCCTGCCCAACAAACCACGAATGGTCCAGCCGTCAAACAGGTCAAGCCCATTCTCACTGCCAAGGACGCTGACCAGGCCCTAAGCAACAAGCGCGTTATCGTGATGTTCTTTGATCTTGGTTCCATGAACCCGGATGAAACCGAGCGGTCAGTTCAGGCAGCAAAAAAATATATTCAGAGCAAGATGACCTCAGCCGACTTGATCGCCATTGTCACGCTGGCTTCATCACTTCGCCTGGACCAGGATTTTACCGGGGACAAACCCCGGCTGCTGCGCGTGCTAAACCGATTCACGCACTCAGAAGGCCAGGGCATGGACAATGGGCCGACGGGCGATCCCGAGGGGCTGGGGGAGACAGGCGACGCGTACACGCCGGACGAGACGGAGTACAACCAGTTCAACACCGACCGTAAACTCCAGGCCTTGCAATCGCTGTGTCAGGTGCTGGCCAAGTTCAACCAGAAAAAGTCGATTATTTACTTCAGCAGCGGCATGACGCAGACAGGGATCGAGAACCAGTCGGCGTTGCGCTCCGCCATCAACACCGCGATTAAAGCCAACGTCGCGATTTACACCACGGATTCACGCGGCCTGGAGGCTGAGCCGCCCGGAGGATCAGCCGCCACCGCCAGCCTGCATGGCACCGGCATGTACAGCGGCGCCGCCGTGCAGAGCCAATTTGACGCCAACTTTGCCAGCCAGGAAACGCTCACCACGCTGGCCGGTGATACCGGCGGCAAGGCCTTCCTTGATACCAACGATCTCGGCCAGGTGTTTGATCGCGTGCAGCGCGATACTTCGGTGTACTACGTGCTTGGCTACAAGAGCAGCAACGAGCTGCGCGACGGCAAATATCGCCGTATCCAGGTCAAGGTCAACCGGCCGGGCGTAAACCTTGAATTCCGCAAGGGATATTACGCTCCCAAGGACTTCCAGCATTTCAACGCTGAAGATAAAGAACAGCAGATGGAAGACGAACTGGCTTCAGAGCTGCCAAACACCGATGTCGCGCTGTACATGGCAGCTTCATACTTCCGCATGGACGATCGCCGCTTTTATGTGCCGGTGGCCCTGGTGGTTCCGGGATCGCAGATTCCGTTCACCAAGGGCGGGGACAAAGATAAAGCCACGCTGGATATCATCGGCGATGTGATGGACGAATTAAAGCGGGTGGTGGGCAGCGTTCGCGAAACAGTGAAGCTCTCACTGGACGTTTCACAGGAAGTCCGCCGCAAGAATGTACAGTACTCCACCGGGTTTCTGCTGGCGCCGGGTAAATATCATTTCAAGTTTGTTGTAAGAGAGAACCAGAGCGGAAGGCTGGGCTCTTTTGAAGCGGATTTCGTGGTTCCGGACATCAAGAAAGCTCCGCTCCGGATGAGTTCGGTGGTGCTGGCCAGCCAGCGCCAGCCCGCCACCAGGAAGACGCAGAACCCGCTGGTGCGCGATGGCAGCGAACTGGTGCCAAACATCGCCCATGTCTTTACCACGGAGCAGCACCTGTATTTCTTTTATGAGGTTTATGATCCGGCAAAAGATAAATCGCCGGAACCGGCCGTTGATGCCAAAGAGAAATCGGCGCCTATCAAGAATCCAATCCACCTGATCACCAGCATTCAATTCTTCAATGGCAAGGTAAAGGCTTTTGAGACGCCATTGATTGAGTCACGCCAGCTCAATGCCCCGGAGCGGAAGGCCGCGGTGTTTCAATTTGATGTCAGCCTGGCGCAGCTCAAGCCAGGTTTATACACGTGCCAGGTGAACGTAATTGACGATGCCGGTGGTAACTTCAGTTTCCCGCGCCTTCCCATTCTGGTGCGGGAAAAGGCAGCCCCGGCACCTCAGATAACAACCGGTTCTTCGAGTTCCAGCCGATAAAAACACGCTGATTGGCGCGGACTACAGCGCGACCCTGCATCGCCTATGGTGCATTTCCTGCGCGATGGAGGTTCTCGTCGGACGGGGCGTGGGAGGTACAAACTTTCTAACGTAACGTCACCACCGTAACTTGTTCGGCGTTCAGGCCAACGCTATTGTCAAGGCTGCTCTGAAGTTGGGCCACATCGCGGACACGTTCGAGCAAACGCAGCCGCCTCCAAGGTAGAGGAGAAAGCCGCAATGGCCGCCGGAGACATCACCTTCATCGCATGCCCGTACGGGGATTCATTCCCGGTACGCAAGACCGCAAGTCGTTCCCTGGGAACACAACAGATTGTCTGCCCCAAGTGCGGCCACGGCTTTGACGTCGCGCTGGATGAAACCGTAGAGCGCATGTCGCGTGAACCGAACCTGACCTCGAAGCCAGTCAGGCAATCAGCATAATTTCTCGCGCGGACTTGGTCCCGGTCCACTCTTAACTGCGCAATTAATCTCAGTGTGCTGAGCGCTGCAGCAATTCTTCCAGATGATTGCCCCAGATCGCCGGCCAGGTATGCGTGCCATGGCCGCGAGTCTGATCGGTGATGGGCAACAGCACATACTTTCCGTTCTTTACCCGCTGAATATCGCGGTCGATGACCTTGAGCTCCGGCGGATTGATCTGATCGTCGGCGGAGTTGACGGCCGTGAGCGGCGCGGTGATCTTATCCAACTGTGGTTCGGGATTGTAGTTTCTTGATGCGTCAAAGGCGTAGAGCATGTCATTGGCGTCTGTGGTTTTCATCCTCTTGCTGATGAAATCCTCCAGATAGGCATCTGCCTGTTCGCGAGTCGGTTCCTCTTTCTGCATTCGAAGAGGAGCGCTCCCCATGATCAGCAAAATATCGAGCGCCGCAGCAAGGCCGTGGGGCTGCTCTTTGTAGTCGCCGTTGTTCCAATCGGGATCGGTGCGGATGGCATCCGCGATCATGCGCCTCATCATGCGATTGCGGCCTGCAATCTCAATAGGCTGGCTGGCCAGAGGCATGGCGGCGTCGATGAAGTCGGGGTGCTGCTCAGCCCATAGCCAGCTGTGCATTCCCCCCATTGAGGTGCCCATCACCAGGCGCAGGTGGTTCACTCCCAGACCCTGGGTCAGCAGCCGGTATTGCAGCTCAATCATGTCGTCATACTCATAGTGTGGAAAGCGCATGTGCATGCCGTCACTGGGCTTGCTGGATTCACCGTGGCCGACGTTGTCGGGAAGGATGAGGAAATATTTTTTAGCGTCCAGCAGTTGGCCCGGTCCGAAAAGCACACCAGCGAAGTTGGGGACCAGAAACTGGCGGCCTGAACCTCCCGTGCCGTGCAGGATGAGCACCGCGTTGCGAACTTTTCCGTTGGCATCTTTTTGCGGCGTGCCCAGCGTGTAATAGTGCAGCTTGACTTCAGGCAGCTTCTCGCCGGATTTGAATTGAAAATCCTTCACCAGAAACGTTCCGGGCTGCGGTTCAGGGTAGTCGGCGGCAAGGGCAGTGAGCGATGCAAACGTGATGAATAGGGCAAGAAGGACACAACGACGATCCATGATGATCTCCTGATGGACGGAGAAGATTAAATCATGGGACTGAGCAAATAAAGCGCAGCAAAATAAATTTGCTGCTCGAACCGGACGGCTGAAACGGACTCTTCGGCGGCCCAGCCACACGCCCGAGCTTTGACAATACTGTAACTTCTGCTGGAGCATTGAACTCCATTGCAGTGGTGATTTGTAGGGATGGTGATCTTTGAATAGGATCATCCGGTGCGAAAGGAGTCGAGATAATGTCCTCCGCTTTCAAATGCAGGCTCAAACGAAAAGAAGATCTGG
>DASTPO010000289.1:0-2589 GCA_035762225.1 Candidatus Angelobacter sp. | reverse complement strand
CCTACATCCGCTTGAACACCCGGATGCAGGCTGCTGTCTGGGATGAAGGCGAGTCAATTTGGCGTGTTACCACCGGAGACGGTGCGACCATCCGGACGCGGGTTCTGGTTTCGGCCGTCGGCGCGCTCCACGTTCCCAAATACCCTGACATTCCGGGAATGGAGAAATTTGCCGGCCCGGCGTTCCACTCCACCTGGTGGGACTCCAGCGTGCCGCTGGACGGCAAGCGGGTGGCGGTAATCGGAACAGGCGCCAGCGCCATCCAGTTCGTTCCCGAGATTGCGCCCCGGGTCGCCAAACTTTTCCTTTTTCAGCGCACCCCTCCGTGGATCCTGCCCAAAGCCGATTTTGCCATTCCGGAGCGCTGGAGAAAACGCTTTCACCGGCTTCCCTTCTTCACCTGGCTCTTTCGCACATTGTTGTTCTGGATGTATGAAGTGCGTGTCTGGGGCTTTCTGGGAAAGATACCGGCGCTGCGGAAACGCGGCCTGAAGATGGCGCTCGATCACCTGGAAGCGCAGGTCCCCGATCCTGCACTGCGGGCCACGCTAACGCCGAATTATGAGCTCGGCTGCAAGCGGGTGCTAATCTCCAACGATTTTTATCCTGCTATCCAACGGCCAAATGTTGATTTCGTCACCAGCGGTATCAGAGAAATCCGCGAGCATTCCATCGTTACCCAGGATGGAACCGAGCGCCCGGCTGACGTGCTCATCTACGGGACTGGCTTCCGCGCTACCGAACCGCTGCATGACACGCGCGTGGTAGGCCGAAATGGCCTGGATATTCATCAGGCATGGAGTGAACGCATCAGCGCCTATCTGGGCATAACTGTAAGCGGCTTCCCCAACTTCTTTATCCTGCTTGGCCCCAACACCGGCCTCGGACACAACTCCGTGGTACTGATGAGCGAAGCCCAGATCGGCTATGTGATGGACTGCCTGCGGCTGATGCGCAAGCGTCGCGCCAAGGTGATGGAGGTCAAGCCGGATACACAGAAGACTTTTGTGCAGGAACTCCGCAACCGGCTGACCGGCACGGTATGGCAGGCTGGTGGCTGCCGCAGTTGGTATCAGGACGCCCGTACCGGCGAGAGTCCTGTAATCTGGCCGGGTTCCGTGGTGAGTTATATGCGGCGCACGAAAGCAGTCTCAGAATCCGACTATGTAATGGGCGATGGCGCTCCCAAAGCTAATGCCGCGGACCAGAACACTTAAGAACCACGGGGGCACGGGCCTCACACACACGATCTTGAGGTGACGATTGAGTGATGCACCCCTGACTGGCTGGCTGGACACAACGCCGGATGAGCGCACCATGGCGACCCTGGCTCATGCTCTGCAGCTGGTCGGCTCGTGGATTGCTCCCTTAATTATTTTCCTGATCCGCCGCCAGTCGCGCTTTGTTGCCTTTCACGCTCTTCAGGCGCTTCTTCTCCAGATTATCCACACCATACTGTTGCTGGTAATCATCCTCTCCTGGTTTGCCCTCATGTTCTTCTACGTGATCCCGCAAAACGCGCACTCGACTGATTTTTCGCCGGCGCTCCTCGTCATCTTTCCCCTGGTCTGGATAGTTTTCGCGGGCATGTGGGTGGGAATGCTCGTAATCGCGATTGTTTACGCCGTCAGAGCCGGACGAGGGGAATGGGCAGACTACCCTCTACTGGGCAGGCTGGCACGAAAAATCCTAAAGATGGAGCCCAAAACATCCTATCGGTAGCACACTAAAGTTACCGGGCAGGACCGCCAAAAGCGGCTATGAGGTCTTCCCTTTCAACCTCAATCCCGCGCGCTCTTCCAGCAGAAGGATGGTGGCCGCATAATCCAGGTCGTCATGGCCGTCCTTGCTCGCTTCTTCATAGATCTCGTCGATCTTGGCGAGTCCGGGAAGCTCGACGCCATTTTCCTTGGCCGCGTCCATCATCAGGTGCATGTCTTTGTGCATTAGCTTCAATGGAAAGTTAGGAGTGAAATCCTGGTTCAGGATGAAGGGCTTTTTGTACTCGGCCACGCCCGACCGGATCATGGAAGATTCAATCAGCTCGAACATCTTCTCCGGCGGCACGCCGAGTTTCTTCGCCAGCGTCAGGCTCTCGCAGAGCCCTTCGTAGATAAAAACAATGTTCATGTTCTGCGCCAGCTTCGCTGAGAGCCCCTTGCCGTTCTCGCCCATGTGGATCACTTTCTTGCCCATGGCGCGCAGCAGCGGCTCTACCCGCTCAATGTTGTGCGGCGCACCGCCAATCATGAAGATCAGTTCACCGCTCAGCGCGGCCACCTTGGAGCCGGTGACGGGCGCATCCAGGAACTCGCAGCCTTTTTCCTGCAGCCCTTCCATAAAGAGCAAACTGGCGGAAGGCGAAATGGTGCTGGAGTCAACCACCACCGTGCCGCTGGTAAGGCCTTCAATAGCGCCACCGGGACCGAAGAGCACGGTTTGCACCGCTTTGGTGTCAGAGACACAAACCCACACCGCCTCTTTATCTTTGGCGGCTTCGGCCGGCGAGGCGGCTGTTGTGGCTCCAGGCACGTCACGAGGAGTGCGGTTCCAGACCGTAACTTCATGTCCGGCTTTTACCAGATTGGC
>DASTPO010000288.1:0-14621 GCA_035762225.1 Candidatus Angelobacter sp. | reverse complement strand
TAACGGCCAGAGATCCATCGAAAGTGCCTCGTTGCATTTTGTGCGATCTGGCGGTATGAGTCGCAGGCCTGGGGGAATCCCCAGGCAAGATCCCGAGCGGTGCAAAGCGCTACCCCGCCACCCCAATTCCTTTTAGACCAGCTGCACTTTTTCCCGAAGATCAATCCCCGCCCGGCGAAGGATTCCAGCAATTTCACGGTCACTCAATCGGGTGGCATCGTATTCCACGCGGATAGTGTGCTCTTTTTCGTCAAACTTGATCTTTCGTACGCCATAAACTTCCCAGGCGTTGTTCATAGCGGAAACTTCTTTTTCTCCCGGCGGTGTGCCGTATTTGAAAACCACGTCCAGCAGGGTCATGTGTGTCCTTCACGGTCCCTTATCTGCCAGGGACAGCCGTTTGATTTGAGCAGAGACACCTTAAATATAGCGCAAATGTTCACCCGGTCATCGAAGTCGACTTGACCCCATATACCCCCTAGGGGTATAGTGGGGGTCAGTCGCGCCATGATGAATGAATGACGCCTTGGATGAAGGGTGATTCGAATGCCGAGAAAAATCAATCATCGAGAGCCGGTCCGCACGGTCCACCGCGATAGCGGCACCCAGGAGAACATGCTGCTGCGCCTCCGCCGCGTGGAAGGCCAGGTGCGAGGTGTGCAGAAGATGGTGGAAGACCAGCGTTATTGTCCCGATGTCCTGATGCAGATGTCTGCCATCCACGAATCATTACGCGCGGTGGAGCGCATTCTGATGAAGAACCACCTGCAACATTGCGCCACCGAGGCTCTGCGCTCCGGTGATGACAAGCAGGCGCAGAAGACATACGACGAATTGACCGAGCTGTTCTACAAGCACGCTCGGTAGGCCAAGGGAAAATGAATCCACAGAACACATTGGTGAAAGATCCGGTCTGCAACATGGACGTGGATCCGGGCAAAGCGGCTGCGTCGGCCGAACACAAAGGCCGGAAATACTACTTTTGCTGCAAGGGATGCGAGGCCCGCTTTAAAGCCGATCCGGAAAAATATCTGTCTGCAAAACCTGCAGCAAGCCAACTGGTGCAGCTCGGCGCCATGCCGCCATCCAAACCCAAAATTGAATCCGTTCCGGATACGCCGCAACGGAAGGGAACTGTCACTTACGTTTGCCCCATGGATCCCGAGGTCCGCGAAGACAATCCCGGCGCCTGCCCAAAATGCGGCATGGCCCTGGAGCCGGAGACGCTGGAGTACACATGCCCCATGCATCCGGAAATTGTGCGCGACGGGCCGGGCAATTGTCCGATCTGCGGAATGGCATTGGAGCCGCGTGTGGCAGCGGGGCAGGCGCAGGAAGACGATTCTGAACTGCGCAACATGCAAAAGCGCTTATGGATCAGCGCCGTGCTCAGCGCTCCTCTGTTAGCGCTTTCCATGGGCGGAATGGCGGCTGCCGGCTTCTTACATGATCTTCCCGCCGGCTCCATGGGATGGCTGCAACTGGCCCTGGCTACGCCGGTGGTCCTCTGGGGCGGCTGGCCTTTCTTCCAGCGCGGCTGGGCGTCTCTGGTGAATCGTTACCTGAATATGTTCACGCTGATCGCCATGGGAACCGGCGTGGCCTATTTCTACAGCGTGATTGCGGTGCTGGCGCATGGCATTTTTCCACCATCACTTCTCGGGCACGATGGCCGACCCGAGGTCTATTTTGAAGCCAGCGCCATCATCGTAACGCTGGTATTGCTGGGCCAGGTCCTGGAGCTGCGCGCGCGGAAGCATACCAGCTCCGCCATCAAGGCATTGCTTGATCTCAGTCCCAAGACGGCGCAACGGGTGCGTCCGGATGGAGGCGACGAACAGATCCCACTCGACCACGTCCATCGCGGCGACCGCCTGCGGGTCCGTCCGGGAGAGCGCGTGCCGGTGGACGGCGTGCTGGATGAAGGCAGCAGCGCGGTGGATGAATCGATGATTACCGGAGAATCATTGCCGGTGGAAAAAAGCACCGGCGCAACCGTGATTGGCGGCACTGTGAACCAGTCCGGCTCATTCGTCATGCGCGCGGAACGGCTGGGAGCGGAAAGCGTGCTGGCGCAGATCGTGCGCATGGTGGCGGAAGCCCAGCGCAGCCGCGCTCCCATCCAGTCGCTGGCGGATAAGGTTGCGGGCTATTTTGTGCCTGCGGTGTTGCTGGTTGCAGTATTTACCTTTGCTGCCTGGGCAATCTGGGGCCCCGAGCCGCGCGTCCTTCACGGTCTGGTGAATGCCGTGGCCGTGCTGATTATCGCGTGTCCCTGCGCTTTGGGGCTGGCTACGCCAATGGCGGTGATGGTGGGCACGGGACGTGGCGCGCGCGCCGGCGTTCTGGTGAAAAACGCGGAAGCGCTTGAAACCATGGAGAAAGTTGACACCCTGGTGGTCGACAAGACCGGAACGCTTACCGAGGGGAGACCACGCGTTACGGCCGTGAAGACGGTCGACGGGATCAATGAAGACGATCTGCTGCGGCTGGCCGCGTCACTGGAGCGATCGAGCGAGCATCCGTTGGCCACGGCGATAGTGAAGGCCGCTGAAGAACGTGGCATCACGCTCAGTCCGGCAATGAATTTTGAGTCGCTCACCGGTCAGGGTGCTGCCGGCCGGATTGATGGCCGCTCGATTGTGCTGGGGAATGAGGCGTTGTTTGCGGCAAGAAAAATCGAGGCCGGAAACCTTGCCGCACAAGCCAGCCAGCTTCGCCAGAGCGGCCAGACGGTGGTGCTGGCTGCCATCGACGGGAAAGCTGCCGGCCTGATTGCGATTGCTGATCCTGTAAAGCCGGCGAGTGCCGATGCCATGAGGTCACTCAAGCGGAGCGGACTGCGCGTAGTGATGCTCACCGGCGACAATGAAGTGACGGCGCGTGCAATCGCGGCCCAACTGGGAATTGATGAATTTGAAGCTTCTGTTTTGCCGCAGCGCAAATCTGAGCTGATCAAGACGATGCAAAGCGAAGGGCACATTGTGGCCATGGCCGGCGATGGCGTCAATGACGCTCCTGCGCTGGCCCAGGCCGACGTGGGAATCGCCATGGGAACAGGCACTGACGTGGCGATGGAGAGCGGCGATATCACGCTGGTAAAAGGCGATATTGCGGGAATCGCGCGCGCCCGCAACTTGAGCCGTGCAACCATGCGCAATATTCGCCAGAACCTTTTCTTCGCGTTCTTCTATAACCTCCTTGGCGTCCCTATTGCCGCCGGAATTCTTTACCCGTTTACCGGACTGTTGCTGCAGCCCATGTTTGCCGCTGCGGCCATGAGCTTCAGCTCGGTTTCCGTGATCGCTAATGCGCTGCGCCTGCGCCATGCAAATCTGTGACCGCGCTGGATGCTGGTCCGCGTCACACCACTTTTAATTTCCACCATCCCTTGCGGAAGACGTAAATGGAGATGACGGAGAGAAGTATCTCCGCCGCCAGGATTGCCGTATAAACGCCGTTCGGCCCCAGCTGATAGCGGCGGCTCAACAGATAAGCCAGCGGCAGCTGGACGATCCAATAGCAGACCAGGTTGATCACCGACGGCGTAAAGGTGTCTCCGGCTCCGTTAAAGGCCTGCAAGATCACGACTCCGTAGGCGTAGAGGATATAGCAGACGCTGATGATGCGCAGGCAATCTGCGCCGAACTTGATCACCTGGGGATCGGCGCTGAAGATGCCGACGAGCTTCGGCGCGAACAGCAGAAAGACCAGCGACACGGCGCCCAGGAAGATCATGTTGAAGAATCCAGCGCGCCAGACCGAGGCTTCAGCGCGGTCCGGACGCTTCGCTCCCAGGTTCTGTCCAACCATGGTCGCTCCGGCGCCCCCTAATCCCCATGACGGCAAAATAGAGAAGATGACAATGCGAATCGCCACCGTGTAGCCCGCGGTGGCGGCGCTGCCGAAAGACTGCACCATTCTTACCATCAAGACCCAGCTGGCGGTGGTGATAAGGAACTGCAATGTGCCATTCCCGGCAATGCGCATGATGTTAAGCATTACTTTCAGGTTTACGCGCAGGTGTTCGCGCAGGATTTTGATCCGGCCATTGCCCTTGCTCAGGATGTAGAGCTGGAACAGGATCCCGATGCTGCGTCCGATGCTGGTGGAGACAGCAGCTCCGGTCACGCCCAGGCGCGGGAACGGCCCCAGGCCGAGAATGAGGCAGGGATCGAGGCAAAGGTTGATGAAGTTGGCCAGCCACAGGACGCGCATGGCAACCGCCGCATCGCCGGCGCCGCGAAAGATGGCGTTCATCAGGAACAACATGAGAATAATTCCTGATCCGCTCAACATGATCCGCGTGTACGTGGAGCCCAGGTGCAGTATCGATGGACTGGCACCCATCAGCGCCAAAAATTTAGGCGCGAAAGGGAAGCAGACAGCAAATATCAGCGCCGAGACCGCGACGCCCAGGATGATCGACTGCACTGCGGCCTGGGCCGCTCCGGAAGGATCATGTTCGCCGGTGCGTCGCGCCACCACCGCCGTGGTGCCCATGCTCAAGCCCAGCGCCACGGCAAACACCATTACCAGCATGCCTTCGGTGATTCCTACGGTGGCAGTGGCGTCTGCTCCAAGATGAGCGACAAAGAAGATATCAACGATGCCAAAGAGCGATTCCATGGCCATCTCCAGCACCATGGGCACGGCCAGCAGCACGATGGCGCGGTCAATGGAAATGAGGGTAAAGTCCTGGCTCGAGCCGCTAATAGCTTCCTTCAGCAGCGAGTACATGCGGACAGTGCGGGAAGATGTGGGGCGTACAGCAAGTGAACTCAAGCGAATCTCCAGGAATCTGCGCAGGGCAGATCAAGCAAAGTTGCAGAGGAACCATCCGCGGCCAGAGTTCGGCGCGCGAGCAACGAAACGCTTTTTAGTTGGAGATGCGCATAGGCGTAGAAACTTTTGTACCACAACTCTGCCGGCAAAGGCAAAGCTAAGGAGCAGTCGATTGAAGGCATGGTCTTGCGCCGGTTCGCCAGTCGCGGACGACTTCTCTATAATCCTGCGCGAGGGCTTCGATGATAAAAACCGGTCTAACCGTCCTGTTGTTATCCGCCGCCACGCTGGCGCAAAACTCTGAAGAAGGCAAAGTTGTCCGCTATGAGCTGAAGACCAGCGAGCTCAAGTACACCTACGCTGCGTCGTACAGCCCGGTCGCGCATCTGAAATCGGGCAACATTCTGGAAACCAATACCGTCGATTGCTTCGGTAACGCCATCAAGAAGCCCGGCGACACTTTGAGCATGGCCCCGGGAGACAATCCGCTCACCGGGCCATTTTTTGTCGACGGCGCTGAACCTGGCGACACTTTGGCCGTGAAAATCCTGGAGATCAAGGTGGACAGCGACCAGGGCATCGGCGCGCTGGCTCCCGGCTTTGGCGCGATCAACTCGACGAACTACACGCCCATGCTGAACCCGGCGATTCCCGAAAAGATCTGGTTCTATCCCATTGATCACGCCACCAACACGGCGACATTCCACGCGCTCGATTCAAAGTTCTCCGTCAAATTTCCGCTGCACCCATTCTTTGGCTGCATCGGCGTGGCGCCCGCCGGAGGCGAAGCCCGCAGCTCGGTGGTGCCGGAAGCCTTTGGCGGCAATATGGATTCACCCGAAGCCAGCGTGGGCAACACCGTTTATTTTCCCGTGAACGTCCCCGGGGCCATGCTCTTTCTGGGTGACGGCCATGCCGCCATGGGCGATGGCGAGATCGCCGGCACAGCGCTGGAAGTGCCTCTGCGCGGGCGCGTGCAGGTGCGCGTGATCAAGGGGCAAAAGATCAGCTGGCCGCGTTTTGAAAATGACGAATACATCATGACCGTCGGAGCCTACCGCCCGCTCGACGACGCGCTGCGCATCGCCTTCACTGAGCTGGTCGGCTGGATCCACAACGACTACGGACTTTCCGAAATGGACGCCTATGAGCTGCTATCGAAAGTCGGCGAGATCCATCTCAACGAGATGGTCGACCCCAATTACGTGATTGTCGCCAAGGTGAAGAAGAGTTTCTTGCCAAAACCCACTGCAAGAAAATGAACTTCGGGGTGCCTCACGATACTCCGGCAAACGATACGGACAAAAAACGCCAGCCGGAGGCATATCTTACCAGGACCACGTTAAACCATTTCTCAGCCAAAGGCCCGTGATAGACATGTATCTGATAGAGCGCTTTCTTTTTATCCACGGTATGGGCTACGAGGCGGACAGAGGCCGCTCGTCTGTCATCGGAGTCCATGAAAAATGCTTCATCAAGAAGGCCGCTGGAGAGGTTCTTATCGGTTAGGGCCCCAGGTGCGGGTGGCAAGCCAAACAGAAGGCTGAAGCTAAGCTTTGATTTGATCCTTGCAAGAGCTTCCTGCGCTCGAGGTGATGGATCCAAGGCCAGCGCATACTCGTAGTCAAGATCGGGCCCTGCAGGTTTGCACTTCTCGCACAGGACAAATTTTTCGAGATGAAGATAATCCCACTCGCTTAACGGCGCAGGCACCGGGCCCATGAAAGAGCTAACGTCCTCGGTTACGTAAGCTTGGAATAGTGCCAGCATGCCCTGAGGGTTGCCTAAGTAACGAATCACACGCTGCGCGTTCTCGCGTATTCGCGGGTCCGGGTCTCTCAACGCCACGATCAGATCATCGATGTGACTGTCGCCGATGCTAAATGCCTGCCCCAGATCATTTCCCGCCAAGGGGTCAACCCGACTCAAGAGCTTGTGAATCCGGGGAGACGTTTTAGCCTGCGTGAGCGCGGACGGAGAGCAAACCAGAAATATGATCGCAGCCAAGATTGCTTGTTTTGCTCGAAGATTCATGGCTAACGGGATGCATCCGGGGGTCGAACTAAAGCTTCTGCAGGTAGTCTGTAATCTCCGGGCTGGTCCAGTTCACTGCGCCAACGAATTTACGCCGGAGCTTGCCGGATGTATCGATAATGAAGGTTTCAGGCTGGCCGGTGGTGCCATACAGGTCGGCGCTCTTCCGGTTCGGGTCGCGCACGGTCAGGAAGTCAATGTGGTATTTGCGCAGGAAATTATGGTACGCGGCCTCATCTTCGTCGGTACTCACGGCCAGCACGGTCACTTTTGAGCCCATCTGTTTCTGGAGCTGGACGAGCGAAGGCATCTCTACAATGCAGGGCTCGCACCAGGTGGTCCAGAAGTTCAGTACCACGATCTTGCCATGAAGGTCATGCAACGCCACGGTGTGATCGGAATCCTGAACGGTGAAATCCGGGGCGGGCGAGCCGATCATGCGCAGCCTGGGCTGGTCCGTGCAGCCGGTGCAGGCCAGCAAGGCGATCAGGACGGCGGGTACCAATATCCGCAGGGGTTTCACGCCTTTATAATAACCCGATTCCGATGGAAACGAGCCACCCTGAAGTAACCGTGCAGGTGATCATCCCAGCCCGCAATGAAGAGGATTGCCTTGCCCGCTGCCTGGAGTCGCTCGCCGGCCAGCAGGGAATCTCCTTTCGAATCACCGTGGTGGATGATGGGTCCACAGACCGTACCCGGGCCATCGCGGAATCAATGGCAGGGGTCGAGGTCATCTCAGCCCCAGAACCCCCTCCCGGCGTGATGGGGAAATGTAATGCCCTGATCACCGGCGCTCATGGAAGCAAGGCGCCCTGGCTGCTTTTCACTGATGCCGATACCGTCCATTATCCCGGATCATTGGCGGCAGCTGTGCAGGAGGCCGAAGACCGAGGCGTGGCGCTGCTCTCCTATTCTCCGGAACAGGAAACTGCCTCGTGGGCCGAAAGCGCACTGATGCCGTTGGTATTCGCCGACCTCGTCCGCACCTATCCTCCGGAAAGGGTGAACGATCCTGGCGATCCCTCAGTGGCGGCGAACGGGCAATACATTCTGGTTCGACGGGCCGATTATGAGGCTCTGGGAGGGCATGCGGCTGTATCGAGAAGTATCTTGGAAGACGTTGAGTTAGCCAGACTTTTTAAAGTGTCAGGTAAAAAGATATGGTTCCGCCAGGGCGCAGGGCGGGTTCGAACCCGCATGTATCGCAGCTTCAACGCCATGTGGGAAGGATGGACGAAAAACCTGGCTTTGCTCTTTCGCCATCCGCTTCTGCTTGCCGTCGTGAGAGGCAGCGAATTCCTGGCTGTCATATTGCTTTTAGCCGCCGCTGGGGTTGCTGTAAAACACCGCCAGCCGCACGCGGCTGAAGTCGCCGTGGTTCTGGCAGTTATGATGTGCCTGACATTTCTACGCCGGATTCTCCGCGCCCACTTCCCATGGCGCGCTAACATCATGTCTTTCTTTGGCTTACCGCTTTTTGTGTCACTTTTGTTGCGCTCATATCTCCATGCAAAGGTGCACGGGGAGGTAACATGGAAGGGGCGAACGTATCACCAGTCCGAACCCGGCAAGGTTGTGGATTCATCTACATCAAGGGGAGCAAGCTGATCTAAAGAGCTAAATCTGATGGTCTATCTCACACGGAAAGCAGAGTTTTCGGCGTCGCACTACTATCACAACCCGGAATTCACCGCGGACGAGAACCAGCGCATCTTCGGCAAATGCAACAACCCAAACGGTCACGGGCATAATTACACGCTGGAGGTCACGGTGAAGGGCAAGGTCGATCAGCGTTCCGGCTTCGTGGTGGACTTGAAGCAGCTGAAGGAGATCATGAATCGCGAAGTGATCGATGCCATGGACCACCGCTTTCTGAACAAAGAAGTGGCGGAGTTTAAAGACGCGATCCCCACCACGGAGAACCTGGCCATCAGCATATGGCGGCGACTGGAGCCGAAACTGAAGCTGGCGGAGCTGCATCGGGTGCGCGTGTATGAGACCCCGGACTTGTTTGTCGATTTTTACGGAGAGGCATGAAGGCTTATCTCACAAAACGGTACTGGTTTTCAGCTTCCCATCGGCTGCACTGTGAAACTATGTCGGCGGAGGAAAACCAGGCCGTCTACGGCAAGTGCAACAATCCTCACGGGCACGGCCACAATTATGCCCTGGAGGTTACGGTGGCCGGCCATGTGGAGCCCAGCACCGGCATGGTGTGCAACCTGGCCGATCTGGACAGCTTTGTGCAGGAAGAAATCCTGGAACGTTTTGACCACCAGAACCTCAATACCCTATCCGAGTTTCAGGGAATTGTGCCTACCACGGAGAACCTGTGCATTGAGGTGTACGGCATCCTGGAGCGGGAGTTTCACCACGCCCGGGTGGAAAAGATCCGCGTGGAGGAAACGATGCTGAATTCCTTTGAGTACGCCGGAGGCAGGGAAATCAGGCATTAGGGAGATTTTGGTGAAAACAGGAGCGGTCGTGAAAAGACTGGATGAAACTTCGTCATTGACGTCAGCCAGCACGCAGGAGCTGTTTCGCGAATTATTGGTGCGCCTGGGCGAGGACCCCGAGCGGGATGGCCTGCTCAGGACTCCGGAGCGCATGCAGAAATCGCTCGAGTACCTGACCAAGGGCTACCAGCAGGACCCGGACAAGGTGTTGCAGGGCGCGCTGTTTGACGTGACCTACGACGAGATGGTGATCGTTAAGGACATTGAAATGTTCAGCCTGTGCGAGCATCACCTGCTGCCGTTCTTCGGCAAGGTGCACGTGGCCTACATTCCTAACGGCAAGGTGCTGGGCCTGAGCAAGATTCCCCGGCTGGTGGATATTTTTGCCCGCCGGTTGCAGGTTCAGGAGCGCCTGACCGTGCAGATCGCCGAGACCATCCAGAGCGCCATCCAGCCGCAGGGCGTGGGCGTGGTAATTGAGGCGCGGCATCTGTGCGTGATGATGCGCGGTGTGGAAAAACAACACTCCGCCGCGGTGACATCACATATGCTGGGCAGCTTCCGCAATTCGCAGAATACGCGGGAAGAATTTCTCTCCTTGATTCGCAACGGCAAGAACGGGAACTCGTTCTAATGGCGAAGGCCGAGCCGCAACAGCCGAAGGTCGCGGTAATTACCGGCGGCGGCCGTGGGATTGGCCTGGCCCTGGCGCGGGCGTTCGCGAGCAAGGGCTTTGCCGTGGTAATTACCGGCCGTGACGCCAAGCGGCTGCAAGCCGCGACTGCCGATCTCAAGAAAATGAAAGCTGCGGTCCTGGCGCTCCAGTGTGATGTGCGCGATCCGCAATCGGTAAAGAACCTGTTGGAAGGTATTCGCACCCATTACAAGACCATCGATGTCCTGGTCAACAATGCCGGTGTGGCCCATGCGCTGGCGCCGGTGGACCAGCTTCCTGTCGAGACCTGGAAAGAGGTGATCGACACCAACTTGACTGGAACTTTTCTGGTCACGCGCGCGGCGCTGCCGCTCATGCGCGCGGGAGCGACCATCGTGAACAATCTTTCTGTTGCGGCGGTGCAGCCGTTTGCCGGCATGTCCGCCTACAACGCTTCCAAGTATGGCGCCATGGGATTTACCCAGGCGCTGCGCGAAGACCTGCGCAAGAAGGGAATTCGCGTTCTTGCGCTTCTACCCGGGGCCACCGATACCGACATCTGGGGCCAATTCTGGCCGGATGCGCCGCGGCAAAAGATGATCTCCGCCGAGACCGTGGCCGAAGCTGTATTGCATGCCGTAACCGCGCCCACGAATGCGTCAATCGACGAGATCCGCATTGCGCCGACGGCGGGCGTGCTTTAGCCTGGACTCTGGCTTCGAACGCTGAAGACTGAGGCGGAGCAAGCCGGGCTAGCTTTACTCAATAATCCTCAAAGGCAAAGACATTCTTCTTTACCGGAAGAAGTTTGATCAGGAGTATGCCGGTAACAAATCCGCCGACGTGGGCCCACACAGCCACGCCGCCCACCTGAGCATTGCGGACGGTAAGCCACGAAGCCGCGCCGCTCAATGTTTGCAGGATGATCCAATATCCCAGCACCAGCCATGCTGGAAGCCAGAATACAAAGAATCCCCACCATGTAAGCACGCGGGCCCGCGGGTACAGGATGAGATACGCTCCCATGACTCCGGCGATGGCGCCGCTTGCGCCGACGGTCGGCAGCGGTGAATTGAAGTTGAAAATCAGGTGCGTGATTCCGGCGCCCAGTCCACAGACCAGGTAAAAGAGCAGATAGACGAAATGGCCCAGGCGGTCTTCTATGTTGTCGCCGAAAATTGCCAGGCCCCACATGTTCAGCAGCACATGCGGCCAGCTGGCGTGGAGAAACATGGAGCTGAAGAGCGGGACAAAAGCATAAGCCGCAGGCAGCATGCCGTTCATCCACGCCGACACATGTTGCGGTACGAAGGCAAATTGCTGTTCAAAAGCTATCTTGGCGCGCGGGCCGCCGGAGTTTTCCAGCCACCATTCGAAAAAATAAATGGCGATGTTCAGCGCGATCAAAAAGTAGTTGATGAACGGCGTGGTCGAGCGCGGAGCGTCATCGCGGATGGGAATCATTCAGTTGGCTGCTTCTTCAGTATGATGCTTGATAAGGCGGAGTTACTCAAGTGGATGGCGTTCTCATCATTAACAAACCCGGCGGCATGACGTCGCATGACGTGGTGGCGGTTGTGCGCCGAATCGTGGGCGAGAAATCTGTCGGCCACCTGGGCACGCTCGATCCCATGGCCACCGGTGTTCTTCCGCTGGTCCTGGGCCGGTTCACCCGCCTGGCGCAGTTTTATGGCGAGGCCGACAAGCGTTATCAGGGCGCGATCCGCTTTGGCTGGGCCACGGACACATATGACGCTGAAGGCGCGCCAGTCGAGCCTGTCCGGCCGGTTTCGTTCGATCTGGAGCAGCTCCGCCACGCGGCATGCCAGTTTACAGGCGAAATTGAACAGCTGCCGCCACCGTTTTCGGCGAAGAAAATCGCCGGCATCCCCGCTTACCGGATTGCCCGCAAGGGACAGCCCGTGGTCCTGAAGGCCAAGCAGGTGCAGGTGAAGGAGCTGGAGATTGTCTCCTTCAATGGTGGAGTAGCACATTTCAAGGCCTGGGTCGGCTCGGGAACCTATCTGCGGTCGCTGGCCCACGACCTTGGCCAAAAGCTAGGGACGGGTGCGCATCTGGCCGAGTTGCAACGCACAGCCGTCCGTGAATTTCAGCTTGACGAGGCTCACAGCCTGGACGAACTGGAGCGGGCTCAGAGCGCCGGTAGCGTGGAAGAGCTTTGCCTGCATCCCCGGCTGGTGCTGCCGGAGTTTCCGGCGGTGAGCGCAACACCGGATAGCGCAGCCAGGATCCGCCACGGCGGTGCGGTGAACCTGCCTGAATTCAGCAAGGCGGGGACGGTAAGGGTTTTTTCCGGACAAAGGGAACTGCTGGCTATCGCGCGGCGTGTCGCGGGGACGCTGTTCCAACCTAAAGTAGTACTTCAAGGTTAAGCCGAACCCAAAAATCTGGCAAGAGCCGCGACGCCGACTCGCCGTTTGCCGTGAGGGCCCGAAAGTCATTGGAGAGTTTGCAAAGGGGCAAGAGCAGCGAACCCTCATGCCCAACCAACGAACAGGCTAAAGCGCCTCAACCGTAACGTCTGATAACAGATATTATGTAAATAACAAGAGACCCCGCATGACTTCGGGCATAATTCTAATACAGGACCTCAAATGCTGGGTCACTTCGTCTTTGGGGCCTTCTTCGCGGGTCGATCTTGCACCGTGTAAGTATCGCATCCTATATTTTCCATCAGCTCTTTCAAAGGCAACCGTCTCGTTTGAGACGCTCTTTGTATTCCTTCTTGAAATGGTTTGAGATCAGGATATTCAAAGACAACACAGATCATAGGATCGATTACTTGACCCGTTGTTTCGCTAATCGCGATAGTGTTCAGGGGATTACTGTTGCCATAAAACCCAAAGGTCACGTATCCAGGGTAAGTCGGTTTCCCGTCCGGCGTCAGCATCAATTCAAAATAGTACACTTTTCGATTGGAAATTGAATAACCCTGGTCTCTTGCCACCCGTTGCGCAACTTGCAAGGCTTCCGATGTAGGAATAAACACCCTACTAACTGATTGTGGAACGAGCCAGAACTGAGAAAACAAAACGATCCCAGCCGCGATGCGTCCGCCTAACATCCCATCCTCCTTTTGGTCATCACGATGACTCTGACTGTATCTCGAATAAAATTGGGGTTGCCTAAAGGAGCTTTGCCTGAATTGTACCCCGCTCGGATAAGACCCTGGGCAAATTGATTTGGAGACATCTTTCCCTTGAACAAATCTTCCGTACTGCGCAGCAAATGACTGAGCCGAAGCCAAATAAGAAGGGAATGTCGACATAAGGGCACCCTGTCCTGCTCGCATCGATCCATTAGCGCCTGCGGGCTCCCCCAGCTCTTTTCAGGCAGATTGGCCTGTTTGCGGGTCATGCAGGTGCTTCTTCAGATCGGTATGAAACCGTTCCAGGATGGCAATCTTTTCCGGGGTAGCTTCCACGATCTCCTGCTTGTGTACAAAGACTTTCCTTCCGCCACGCTCAACCAGCGGGCCAAGGCTTTCACCCATGCGCCAGCCGACATTGCCCAGGATTTGCAGGCCGTCAGGCCCGGGGACCAGGAACGCAAGGCAGCCGTCGCGCAGAACGCCGATCGCTTTGGGAAAACGGTCGAAGGTTTGCAGGTCAAAACCGGCAACGTACAGACGTTGGAGCTGTTCTTCAGGAAGCATGGGCAAACGAAGCGGCTTTTACTGGATCGGGCTTTAATTTGATCGCAAGCCCAACGCCTTACATTTTGTAGGGACCAAGGTCCTCATCATTGAGGCGCTCCAGCCATTTGCGCAGGTCCTCGGATGAGACACGCTCAGGGGACGTGCTGGCCACCTTGGAGGTCTTGAGCACCTCGTCGTCCACAAAGATCGGGCAATCCAGCCGAAGAGCCAGCGCCAGGGCGTCTGAGGGGCGGGAATCGATGCTGATGACTCTTCCCTCCCGCTCCATCCAGATCACGGCGAAAAAGGTGTCATCGCGCAGCTCATTCACCACGATTTTGTGGACGTGCGTATCCAGCCCGATCAGCAGATTCTTGATGAGATCGTGCGTCATGGGCCGGGGCGTGGTGACTTTTTCGATTTCCAGTTGAATGGCGTTGGCTTCGTAAATGCCCACCCAGATGGGAAGCACGGTATCGCCGGCTACATCCTTGAGGAGAACGATTGGCATGTTGGTGTTGGGATCCATCATCAAGCCGCGAATTTTCATTTCGATTTCCATGTCGCCCTGCTCCAGACCGTTTCCTGACTCAGCTGACCCACTCACCCAGAAGGCTATTGGGAAAACTCCTGGTCACCAGCACGTTAGCATAACTGCCCACCGCCGGCGCCAGGTTTTCCGGGGCGGTAAAGTTCAAGGTAATGTTTTGCGAGGTTCGGCCGATCACCTGGCCGCGGGCCTGGTTTACCCCCTCGATCATCACTTCATATTGTTGTCCGACGCGGCTCTCATAATTGGCCCGCTGAATTTCGCGCTGCCGCTCCTGCAGGATCTGCAGGCGCGTGGACTTCTCGCTCTCGGCGATGCTGTCAATCATGCCGAGCGCGGGCGTGTTGGGCCGCGGTGAATATTTGAATGCAAAGACGCCGTCAAACTGGCAATTGTGCAGCAGGGTGATGGACTCCTCAAACTCCGGTCCGGTTTCGCCGGGAAACCCAACGATCACGTCCGTGGTGATGGAGATAGGGC
>DASTPO010000287.1:0-8414 GCA_035762225.1 Candidatus Angelobacter sp. | reverse complement strand
CAAATGACGCGCCTCCTGAAGGGGAGTTGCAGAAGGCCCTCCAGCGCACGGCGGATCATCTAATGAAGCTGAGCCCGGCGGCGCTGGCCGTGGCCAAGAAGGCGTTTTATGCGTGGGATTCCATGCACCTGGACAAAGGCCTGGCGCGCGCGGAGAAAATCTATCTGGAAGAGCTGATGCAGACAGAAGACGCGCAGGAGGGAATCGCGGCGTGGATGGAGAAGAGGAAGCCGGCGTGGAAGGGCAAGTGAGCCACAGATCGGTGATTGCTAAGCCGAATTGCGATGAGGACATGCCAGACTTGTTTCAACCCGGGCAGGATCCAAGAGCGTATTTCGTTAAGCGCATTCGCGACCAAGCAAAACAAGAAGCCCTGATCTTGACCGATTTTGAAAGCCGCTACCTTGGTCTGACTGACCAGGGCGATGATAGCGCCGCATGTGACTTGCTCAAGGAAATCAAACGCAAAGCGTTTGATGAATTTGACTCGCGAATCAGCGGTTTGGCCTGGCGAGCCTATCAGCAGGACATAAATACGTACTCCTGTGCTGAAGAATCCTATCAGAACGCTATGAGCGCTCTGGCCAAAGTGGACGAGTGCCCTAATCTGGGGATGTTTGTGAACTGCATCGGATTAAAAACGTCTCCAGAAGAGCTGAATAAGACTTCATGGTGGCCCACTGTTATTCTGATTTTGATTTTCGTGGTATTAGGCCTTATGGGTTTCCTGCGTCGCGGTTGAAGTTTGGGGGAACGCCGTCATCACGGTCGGGGAGGACCGGCTTGGACCTATTCTCAAGCTCAGATAGCGCTAAACATTTTGTCTATCTGGTGCTGGAAGATGAGTGCCATCGTCAAGGGCGTACTCTTTCTGAGTTTGAGCAAAAGTTATTCGGAATCAACAGCGAAGGATGGCTTGAGGAGAGGGAGAGGCTTGCAGAGAAGTATGGAGTCTCAGACAACGGATGGGCTGCGGCAGAACAGCTGACTAATTATCTGCGGGCCGCGCGTGCCGGAAACGATCCCTGCACTTTTCACTCCTCAGGCAAAACCACGAGTGAGCTGTTGTCGGCGGCACAAGTCATGTTGGACCGTTCAACCGATTTCGCGTGGTTGATAGTCAGGGATTCAGCGCACCGGCCGTTTGGCAAAACACAAAAGGCCTTAGCTTCGATCATCGCCATTTTCGCGATCGCGGGCTTCATTGGCCTCATATTTCTCAAGGTGTTTCGGATTGGTGGGACTGTTCTGCTGACACTCTTGGCGGCTCTCCTAGCCGGGGCATTTCTCATCGATCTTTTTCGCAAAAAATCTATGAGCAACCGCGAACTGTAGTTCTGCGACATGACTGTTCCTCTAAAGCAATGAGAGCTGAAGCCAACCAGCAGACCACGGTGTAAAAAGACATCGTTTACGGCAAGACTTCCAGTAACACCCTAACCACGTTTTCTCCCATGATCTTCCGGATATCCTGTTCAGAGAAACCTTCTTTCATCAGCGCGTCAGTCAGCAGGGCCCAGCCGCTGGCGTCGAATGGCTCAGTAACGCCGCCATCGAAGTCGGAGCCGAGCGCAACGTGGTCCGCGCCAACAATGCTTACCGCGTAGCGGATGGCCCGGGCCGTTGCCTGCGCGTCGGAACCGCAGGTGGCGGTGTCCCACAGGCCGATTCCCACCACGCCTCCGGTCCGGGCCACGGCGCGGAGTTCGTCATCAGACAGATTGCGCGGATTATCGCAGGTTCCCTTTACGCCCGTGTGCGAGACCAGCAGCGGACGCCTGGCGAGGGCCGTGACATCGCGAAGGGTAGCGGGTGAGGAGTGAGCCAGATCGATGATCATGTGCCGTGCTTCCATGGCGCTGACCCACTGCCGTCCCAGATCGGTGAGTCCGCCCTTGGTCAGCCCGGCGGCAGCGCCACCGATGGCCGTATCAGTAAAGTGCGTGGGCGCCATCATACGGATTCCGGCGGCGAACAGGTCATCAAGATTTTCCAGGCGGCCCTCCAGCGGCTGCGCGCCTTCCGTGCCCAGGAATGAGGCCACCTGTCCGGGCTGGCGGTTGGAGATGAACTTTTGCAGGTCGGTGCGCGAATGGAGGACCACCAGCTTGCCCATGGAGTTGGCAGCGAACTTGTTCAGGCGGGCGGCCAGATAGAGCGCGCGCTGTTTGGGGCTGTTCCAGGTTCGCGGCGGCCAGCCTTCAACCATGGCAATCGTCCGAATCTGGTCGGTGGAATCAGAGTTCTTGTAGATATTCAGATTGCGCGGGCTGGTGCTTACGATAGTGAAGGCCTGTATGCCGACGTTGCCAAGCTGCAGGCGCGGCAGGTCAACATGACCGCGGCTGGATTGCTTTAGCAGGTTGCGGCCCCATAACAGGCTGTCGGCATGGAGATCGGCGACGATCAGCTTTTTGTGCAGCTCTTCTGCCGCGGCCGAAGCTTGGTACGGTGGCGGTCGAAGCACCTTGTTCATACGGCGTTCAACGATTCCAGGGATAACGAAGAAAGCGACGACAAGGAGCGCGGCGATGATCAGAAGGGCCAGACGAAGGCGTTTCATGGGGCGGAGAATAATACCATTCCTGTTGACTAATAAATTCGGTCATGCTACACTAAATCGTTTATATTCAGCTAGTTAACGCAATTAGGCGGGGCGTTGCAGGACGAGCCCAATGGGGAATGGGCTAGAAGCTTTTCATGTCAAAGCGGATGACAATGCGGGATGCGATTGCCGAGCACGTGCCGGATGGCGCGAGCGTAGCGCTGGGCTTGCAGATGGAGCAGATGATTCCATTTGCGGCAGGGCATGAGATTGCCCGGCAGAAAAAGCGAGAACTGCGGCTGATTGGCCCCATTTCCGACATTCTGTTTGACGAGCTCATCGGCGCCGGTTGCGTGAAAGACGTGGTGGCGGCGTGGGTCGGCAACGTGATGATGGGATCAGCCTATAACTTCCGTCATGCCACTGAAGTGGAGAACCCGGGTGCGCCGGGAGAAAAGCTGCGCGTCTTCAATATGACGAATTTCACGCTCGCGCTGGCGTTGCAGGCAGGCGCGATGGGTGTGCCATTCCTGCCCACGCGGACCGCCATGGGCAGCGACGTGCCCAGGGGCAATCATTTCTTTTACCAGATTATTTCTCCGTTTGAGCCGAAAGAGACGCTGCTGGCGGTGCGGGCGCTGGTGCCGGACGTGGCCATCGTCCACCTGCAACGCGCAGACAAGCAGGGCAACGCGCATTGCTGGGGAAATTTCGGCGTGATGCTGGAAGGCGTGAAGTCGGCGAAGAAGGTGATTGTGTGCGCGGAAGAGATTGTGGATGAAGAAGTCATTGCCAGCGATCCCAACCGCACGGTGATTCCGGGATTTCTGGTGACTGCGGTGGTGGAGTGTCCACTGGGCGCGCATCCTTCTCCGGTACAGGGTTACTATAAGAGAGACGACGCTTTCTTCCAGCAGTATCACGCGGAGACCAAAACGCAGGCTGATTTCAATGCCTGGGCAAGGCGCTGGCTGCACGGCTTGGCGGATCGGGCCGGATACGCGCAGCAACTGGGCGCGGAACGAGTGGAAGAGCTGGGCGTAAAGCAGCACGCTTACGCGGCTAAGACTGATTATGGGTATTGAGTGGTTGAGCGTTGCTTTCGGTCTTGGGATAGGTGCGCTCTTGGCCTGGTTCGGGGCGCGAAAGATGATTGAGCTAAGGCTGAACGCGCCAGAACAATCGAGAGCGCGCCCACATGGACCGGTTCTTGATGGCCCCACAAGCGCACGTGATAGTGCAAGTGGTTTTGAGAGATCAGTATTGGAAGAGGCTCATCGGCGTTCCTTCAAGAACCGGGATGAGGTTGAGAAGAGCAGCCTTTGTGGATGTTTTTATTGTGAAAAGAGTTTTAGCAGCGAGGAAATCGATGAGTGGGTGGATGATGGAGAAACTGCTTTGTGTCCATTCTGTGGAATAGACTCTGTTATTGGTTCTGCTGCCGGTTTCAAGCTGGACAGACTGTTCCTTCATAGCATGAATGAGCGTTGGTTTTCATGAACAAGATCGCAAACAGATGAAAAAAGAACTCATAGAACTTCGGGTGAACGGACGCACACACGAGTTGGCCATTGAGCCGAGTGAGCTGTTGCTGGACGTGTTGCGCCGCGACCTGCAGCTTACCGGATCCAAGCGCGGATGTGACGACTCGTCCTGCGGAGCCTGCACGGTTTTGATTGACGGCGTGCCCACGCTGAGCTGCACCGCGCTGGCCATGAGCCATGCCGTGGATGAGCAGTCGGCGCCGGAGATCACCACGGTGGAAGGTATCGCCGAACACGGCGCACTGGCCGCGATCCAGAAAGCCTATGGCGACTGGGGTGGCGCCCAGTGCGGGTACTGCACGCCGGGATTTATGATCACGGTGAAGTCGTTGCTCGACCGCAATCCCGAGCCGACGGAGGACGATATTCGCCATGCATTGAGCGGGAATTTGTGCCGCTGTACCGGATACACGCAGATGTACCAGGCAATCAAAGCAGCGATTCAGGCGGAACAGGCAAACCGCTGATTCACCGCGGAGACGCGGAGCCAATAAAGCAAAACATTTGCCGCTGATTTACGCTGATGCCAAGAACGATTTTATTGTATGAAACGCCGAACTTTTGATCTGCGCCTATGAGCGTACATCTGCGGCCACTTTGTTTTTCTTTACGCTAGTTGGTAATTGCTTATGTCTGATTTTTCCATCATCGGTAAACGCGTTGCCCTGGTTGACTCCGCAGGAAAGACCACGGGGCAGGGCAAGTATGCGGACGATCTGAGTCTGCCGGGAATGCTGACGGGCAAGATCCTGCATTCGCCGTATCCTCATGCGCGAATCAGGAAGATTGATTCATCCAAAGCTGAAGCGCTCGAAGGCGTGGTCTGCGTGGTAACAGGTCCGGACGCGCCCAACAAATACGGCATCCTGCCCGTGGGACATGACGAGACGGCGCTGGCGGTGGAGAAAGTTCGTTATGTGGGCGACAACGTGGCCTGTGTGGTGGCGACGACCGAGTCAATTGCGGAGCAGGCGCTGGAGCTGATTGACGTGGAGTATGAGCAGCTGCCGGCGTGGTTTGATCCTGAAGACTCGATGAAAGCGGAGCGCGACTGGATCCATCCACAGCGGCCCAACAATATCGAGAAAGACTACCACCACGTTTTCGGCGATCCGGACAAGGGTTTTGCTGAAGCCGACCTGGTGACCGAGCATCGCTACATTGCCGGGGAAGTTACGCACGCGGCCATGGAGCCGCACGCCACGCTGGCGGCGTTTGAGATTGATTCTCTCACCGGGCAGCCCGGGCGGCTGACGGTTATGTCGTCAACCCAGGTGCCGTATTACCTTCAGCACAAGCTTTCGATTGTGCTGGAGATGCCGATGCAGCAGATACGCGTAATCAAGCCTCTGGTGGGCGGGGGCTTTGGCGGCAAGAGCGAAATTATTCCGCTGGAAATCATTGCGGCGGTGGCGGCGCGAAAGGCGAAAGCGCCGGTAAAGATTACCTATACGCGCGAGGAAGTTTTCTGGGCGCACCGCGGAAGGCCGCGCACGATCATTGACCTGAAGATCGGCGCCAAAAAAGACGGCCACCTGACATCTGTGGCGGCAAAAGTCATTCAGGATGGCGGCGCGTATTGCTCGTACGGCGTGGTGACCATCCTTTATTCAGGAGCGCTGCTGGGCGCGCTGTATGACATTCCCAACATCCGGTATGACGGGTACCGCGTGCTCACCAACAAGCCGGCCTGCGGCGCCATGCGCGGACACGGCACGGTAAACGTGCGCTTTGCCTTTGAGAGCCAACTCGATGAGATGGCGGCGCAGCTGGACATTGATCCGGCGGAGATACGGCGGATCAACCTGCTGAAGCCGCCGTGCATCACCGTGAACAATCTCCGCGTGCAGAGCTACGGGCTTCCGGAATGCATTGAGAAGGTAATTGATCGATCCGGATGGCGCGAACGGCGCAGCAAGCTGCCGCCCGGACGAGGCATGGGTGTGGCGTGCAGCCACTATGTAAGCGGCGCGGCCAACAGCATCATCCGTTCAGACATGCCGCATTCCACCGTGAACATCAAGATTGATCGTGACGGCGGCGTGGTGGTGTACACCGGCGCGTCGGACATCGGGCAGGGGTCTGACACCATGGTGGCGCAGATCGTGGCGGAGGTGCTGGGCATCACCATGGGAAGAATTCGCGTGATTGCCGCTGATACCGACCTGACGCCGATCGATATTGGATCGTACTCCAGCCGTGTAACGTTCATGAACGGCAATGCGTCTCTGCGCTCGGCCCAGGATGTGCGCAAGAAGATTGCGGCGGCGGCGGCGGTGAAGATGAACTGCGCGCCCGAAGACGTGATCATGCGCGACGATCGCGTATGGAAGCGGGGAACCGCCGAGCCGGCGACGAATGGCGCGGGACATCAACCTGACCTCAAGTCGGAAGCTCCGGGCGGCAGTGTGAAGGAAGTGAGCGGGCGCGTGGAAGGCCAGACGCTGCGCGGATCGTTGCAGCAAAAACGCAAAGATGAAGGCCCGAAAGACCATATGAGCTTTGAGGAAGCGGTGGTCTCGGCCATCGATTTTACCGGCGCTCTTACCGGCACGGGCTCGTATGCTCCGCCTAAAGACGCTCGCGGCGGCGCTTTCAAGGGCGCGGGCGTAGGACCGTCGCCGGCATATTCTTACTCCGCTCAGGTGGCGGAGGTCAGCGTGGACGAGGAGACCGGAGAGGTGAAAGTCCACAAGGTGTGGGCGGCGCATGACTGCGGGCGCGCTCTGAATCCGGTGTCGGTGGAAGGACAGGTCATCGGCTCAGTATGGATGGGCCTGGGCCAGGCTTTGCAGGAAGAGATGGTGTGGAAAGACGGCCTGCTGATGAACCCGGGGATGCTGGAATACAAATCTCCTTCAGCCACCGAATCTCCCGAGGTCGAATGCATCATTGTAGAGTCTCTGGATCCTGAAGGCCCGTTCGGCGCGAAAGAGGCGAGCGAAGGCTCATTGGCGGCAACCATCCCGGCCATCGCCAACGCCATTTATGACGCGGTGGGCGTGCGCATGCGCGAGGCGCCGTTTACTCCGGAGCGCGTACTGGCGGCAATCAAGGCCAAGCATTCCGAGAAGAAAGCGCTGGAGATTACCCGCGGCTCTGATCCGTCCGCGCCCACCACTTTCCGCGAACATGGCGGCTCGCTATGGTTCAAGGGCAAGGGGCCGCAGCGGCATGCGGATGATCCTTCGCGACGCGCCAGCCATGCCGAGCCTGCGGCAGGTGACGATTGAGCCTTCCCGCATTCAAACTTCTTCGTCCCCGTTCGCTGCGCCAAGCCGTGGACTATCTGGCGCGGCACGGCAATGATCTGCTGGTGCTTGCCGGCGGGACAGATATTCTGCCCTCGATGAAGCAGAAGCTGTTCACACCGGCCTACCTGATGGATATCCGCGGGATTGACGAAATTCGCGGCATCCATGCGCGACCGGGCGCGGGAATGGAAATTGGCGCGCTAACACCGCTTTCGGCGATCGAAGATTCCGAGATCATTCGGCGCAACTACCGCGTGCTGCATGAGGCGGCAATGACGGTGGCCTCGCCCATTCTGCGCAACATGGGTACGCTGGGCGGCAATATCTGCCTGGACACCCGCTGCGTCTGGTACAACCAGTCACTGCAGTGGCGGCGCTCCTGCGGCTTCTGCATCAAGAAAGACGGCGACCTGTGCCACGTGGCGCCGGGCGGAAAGTTCTGCTGGGCCGCGTTTTCAGGTGACACGCCGCCGGCGTTGCTCTGTCTGGGCGCGGAGCTGGAGATTGCCGGCCCAACCGGGCTGAGGCGCGTGGCGCTGAAGGACTTTTACACCAAGGTGGGCGACGCGCGCATGAAGCTCGAGCGCAATGAGATGGTGACGCGCGTTTTTCTGCCGGAGGAGTCGTCGGGCTGGAAGGGCAGCTACATGAAGCTGCGGATTCGCGGATCGATTGACTATCCACTCGCCGGGGTCGCGGTCGCGTTCAAGAAGAATGGCGGGCCCATTGAAGCCGCTCGGGTCGCGGTGACCGCGGTGAATCCCGCGCCGCTGCTGGTAGCAGGGGCCGAGAACGCGCTGGTGGGCAAGCAGGTTGACGAGCACGTGGCCACGGTGGTGGGCGAACTGGCAGCCAAGATGGCTAAGCCGCTGACCACTTCGGCGCTGACGCCGGAGTATCGGCGGGAGATTGTGAAAGTGTATGCGAAGAGGGCGGTGCTGGCGGCTGCTCTTCGGTAGTCCCGACGCTGAACTTGCGAAGGGGAGGGATCCCTATTGTCACGATATGGCCAAGGTAGACGAGTTCATTGTCGGAATTGGCATCGACGGATACGACGCCGTTTTTGAGCAA
>DASTPO010000286.1:0-8620 GCA_035762225.1 Candidatus Angelobacter sp. | reverse complement strand
TTTAAGTTAACATTCGCAGCGGCGCTGGCGCAAACGCTGTGATCGAGATCACAATCTCCGTTTTTAGCCGCCATTTTCTCAAGGAAAGCGAGTGACAATCCGATGCGCAACAAACCTGTGCTGGCCCTCATGCTGCTGTGCTTTTGCGCGGCGCCGTCCCTGGCCGCGGACAGTCCTTATCTCTACAAGGTCACCCTGGTGCAGGCCGCGCCGGGAAAATTTGCCGACCTGGTGGATCTATACAAGACTCGCGCCACCGCATACCAGGCTGCCGGTGATGAGGCCCCATTGTGGATGCGTCACAGCCAGGGCGATCACTGGGACCTGATGATCCTCCTCCCTATGTGCAGTTACGCTGAGTATTACCAGCCGGAGCGCATTGCCAGGCGCACACAAGCGCAGCAGGCCGCCAAGCTGGACGAAAAATTCCGCGAGAACGTGGCTTGGCAGGAGGATTTATATGCCTACGGGCCGCCACTGGCCGATCTGCGCAAGGCTTTTGCCAACGGCGCGTTCTTTCATATCGAGATGTTCGTCGCCCTTCCCGGCAAATTCGCCGATCTCTATAAAGAGCGCGAGATGGAGAACGCGTATTCCAGGGCATTGAAGGAGCCGGAGAATTTTATCTTTGTGCGCGATGCCGGCGCAGCATGGGACATCTTTACCATCGGGGTGTATCGCGATCTGAAGCATTACGCTGAAAGCGCGGACGTTCCGGCAAGCGACCAGCAGGCTGCCGCAAAGGCCGCCGGCTTCGATGCGCCCAGCCAGATTGGGCCGTACTTGCGGCGATTCATCCGTGAACACCATGACACGCTGGCGGTAGCCATCAAGTGATCGTGCGCGCAGGCGCGCATGAATCACGGAAGGAACTCATTCATTCTGGGTGGGCGGTGTTGTTTATCTGTATTACGGTATCGCGATTCCCATGCCGCGCGTCATCTCCAGCGCGGCCGTGCGAAACTCTCCCGGATCGGATGCAAAAGACGCTTTACCACCGGAATACGAAGCCACCCATTCCAGCAACGAGCGGTCCATGGAGCCGCCATCTTTCAGGCCGATGCAATCAATGCGCACACCGGCCACCTGGCTGCGAAATTGGACCGTGTCGGACTTGGCGAGATTGGTTTCGCCATCGGAAATAACCAGCAAAACCCGCTGCGAGTTTTTGCCGATTCTCTTCAAGTGCCCCGCGGCAAAAGTTATTCCTGAAAGCAGCGCCCTGCCGGAGCGCGGCCGAATCTGACTCAACGCCTCTTCCAGCAAAGTGTCATCCGCGGTAAGGTCTTGTTCGAAATCCAGCTGGTCACTGAAAATCAGGATGCACGCTTCATCGTTGGCGCGTAGATTTCTGACAATGTCTTTCAGCGTGGCAATAATTGCCCCGCGGTTCCGATTGGTCAGAAGCGATGTCTCGATCAGGATGCCCAGCGACACGGCCTCTGACGGTGCTGCCATGGCTTTCGGGGCATCGGGCGGCCGGGATGGAGTTGTGGAGATCCGCGCCGGCTCGCGCAATGTGGCTTCAAAACCGCCGGAAGATTTTGTCTTCGACGATGAACCGTTGGCTTGCGTGTTGGTCCGGGCGGAAGCTGTTGTGGAACGGCTTGGCGCAGCCGGCGCCGGGGTACCCATAGGCCGCGCGCCAGACGAACTGGCCGATGCCACGGTGGTCGTTGCTGGAGCTGCCGGACTGGAACCTGCCGGACTAGGCGGCGAATCCAGCGCGGCAGCGCTGGCCAGGAAGGTCTGCCAGTCAGCGTCTTTGCCGCCGTCTGAGCGGTATTTACGCCACGCGTAGTCAGCGATTTGCTGTCCTTCCGGCGTTTGGCCGGTCAGGTTGGCCGCGCGCGCCAGATACCAATATCCGCGATACGTGTCTTTGTTCTTGCCGTTCAGCAGGGCGAGGGCCAGGCTATAGACCCATTGCGGATTGTTGGGATCGTTATCCGCCGCTTCCTGCAAAGTCGGACGCGCATCCGCATAATCTTCAATCTGCAGGTAGCATAGCCCGGCAGCGCCGTTGAGCATGATGCCAACCTGCTGGCGCAAAGTCTGAAAATTGCGGTCCTGCATCCCTTCCGGCTTCCGGAGACTATTGAGATCGATTGCAGCCGATCGCAGCATTTGCAGACGGGCGATAACCGCATTTCTTTTGAGCGCAGCCGGTGGCGACTGGTTCAGTACGGCAATCGCAATAGGATTCAGCGGCGCGGTCCCCAGTAACTCCAGTGCGCGCTGATTGGCTTGGGCCTGATGCCCCAGACGCATGTGGTCCCAGATGAGAAATTCCAGCGCATCGATCTTGAGGCTGCCATTACTGGACAAGCTGAGATAACGATCCATGTAAGTAATGCGCTGCGCGATTACCGATTGCTTGATGGCCTGCGCATAAGCCTCAACCCCGGTTGGGGCCGATTGCCCGAGGGCGATATCAGAGGCTCCCGCCAGGAAGCAAAGACATACGACCGCAGCCACAACGCGCCGGACACGCCACGCGGGCCTTGACCAGCTTTTCAGCCACTCTGAATAGCCGGGGGCTTTCTCACAGTGCAGGTTCTTCGGCATCGGGCCCTCGCGATAACTGGGAGTTAATGGGTTGGATGCCTGTGGGTGAGCTGCTGCTGGCCCAAAGCTCACCTTAGCATGGGAACTAGGTGGCGATTTTTGTGTCAAACGAAAGAGCAGGGAGAGTGGCTCCCTGCTCTGTTTGGTTCTGTCTACGCCCGGGTTACGCGTTGCTCAACACACGCTCCCTGGTTTCAGCATCCTGCCGCTCTTCCTGGCGGGAAGCCGGAAGAGCAAGCTCCAGCGCTTCCTCAATCGTGCTGACGAAGTGTACCTTCACGCCATCCAGTTGTTCCGGCGTCAGGTCTTCATCCACGTTCATGCGATTGTCGGCGGGAAAGAGTACGTCCTTTACCCCGGCCCGCTTGGCAGCCAGGAATTTCTCCTTGACGCCGCCAATCGGAAGCACGTTGCCGCTCAGCGTAATCTCGCCTGTCATACCGGTCTGCGGACGGACCGGGCGATCCGTCAGCAGTGATACCAGCGCCGTAGCCATGGTGACACCCGCCGAGGGTCCATCCTTGGGGATAGCGCCCGCCGGCACGTGGATATGAATATCGTGGTCCTTGAAGAATTCCTCCGCGATACCCAGTTTGTCCGCGTTGGAGCGAACCCACGTAAGCGCAGCCTGCATTGACTCCTGCATCACCTGGCCGATCTGGCCGGTCATGGTAAAGCCGCCTTTGCCTTTCATCTTGTTCGCTTCAATAAACAGGATGTCGCCGCCCGCGGGAGTCCAGGCCAAGCCCACGGCCACGCCGGGACGCTTGGTGCGCTCGGCAATTTCCGTGTCGATGCGGATCTTGATTCCGCCCAGGAACTCCTGCACCACCTGCGGCGTAACGACCAGCTTTTGGTCCTTGCCTTCGGCAATCCGGCGCGCCTGTTTGCGGCACATGGTGCCGATGTTGCGCTCCAGGTTGCGCACGCCGGCTTCACGCGTGTAATGCCGGCTGATGAAGCGCACGCTTTCCTCCGGAAACTCAATCTGTTCCGGCTTCAGCCCGTTCTCTTCGATCTGCTTCGGAATCAGGTACCGTTCCGCGATGTGGGTCTTGTCGTCTTCGGTATAGCCCTGAAGCTCGATGATCTCCATGCGGTCGCGCAACGGCTCAGGAATCGTGTCGAGCATGTTGGCGGTGCAGATGAACAATACCTTCGAGAGATCGAAAGGCACATCCAGATAGTTGTCGCGGAACGTGGAATTTTGCTCCGGGTCCAGCGTTTCCAGTAATGCAGACGAAGGATCGCCGCGGAAATCACGCCCCAGCTTGTCCACTTCGTCCAGGACAAAGACGGGATCGTTGGTTTCGGCCCGGCGCAGCCCTTGAATGATCTGACCCGGCAGTGCGCCGATATAGGTCCGGCGATGACCACGGATTTCCGCCTCATCATGCACGCCGCCAAGCGAGAGACGGACGAACTTCCGCTCTAGCGCCCGCGCAATACTGCGCCCCAGCGAAGTCTTGCCCACTCCTGGAGGCCCCACGAAGCATAGGATTGGGCCCTTCATGGTCGGTTTGAGCCGGCGCACGGACAGGTAATCCAGAATGCGGTCTTTGACCTTTTTGAGGTCATAGTGATCGGCGTCCAGCACCTCTGTCGCCTTGGGTATGTCAACGACGATGCCACTGGACTTGGCCCACGGCAATACCGCAAGCCACTCAATGTAGTTTCGGGTAACGGAATAGTCAGCCGCCATTGGCGACATGCGCGCCAGCCGGTTGAGCTCCTTGGTGGCTTCTTTCTTCACTTCCTCCGGCATGCCTGCGGCTTCAATCTTCTGCCGCAGCTCTTCCACGTCGCGCTGGGTCTCATCCTGCTCGCCCAGTTCCTTTTGGATGGCCTTCATCTGCTCACGCAGATAGTATTCGCGCTGCGATTGCTGGACCTGGTCCTGCACTTCATTCTGGATCTTGTTGCGTAGCTGCTGGACCTCCAGCTCTTTCGCCAGATGGTGGTTGATTGCCTGGAGACGCCGCGCCACATCGGCAGTTTCCAGAATTTCCTGCTTGTCCTTGGTGGAGAGGAAGGGCAGCGAGGAGGCGATGAAGTCCACCAGCCTTCCCGGCTCTTCGATATTGATGGCCACGGTCTGTAATTCGTCAGACAAGGTCGGCGATCCGGCCACAATCTGCTGGAAAAGCGTCAGGACATTGCGCTGCAACGCCTCGATCTCAGGCGACATCTCCAGTTCCGCGTCCGGGATAGGTTCCACGTTCGCGCGAAGAAATGGCGTGAGCTGGGCAAAATCCTTCAGGCGGCCGCGATGCAGGCCTTCGGTAAATACAAACAGGCTCTGGTTCGGCATCTTCACGACCTTATGCACGGTCGCCAGGGTGCCGATGTTATACAGATCGGTGGGCTGGGGCGCATCCACGCGGGCTTCGCGCTGGGCCACCACCAGGATGGTCTTCTCCTCACCGAGGGAGTTTATGAGCTGTATAGAGCTTTCCCGACCCACTGTCAGAGGCAATACCGCGTGTGGAAACAGGACGGTATCGCGTACAGGCAGTACGGGCACGCCCTTTTCCTGGGCTTCCGCCAGAATTTGCTTGGGATCGGTCGTCTCTAGTAGAGGCTCGATATCAGTTTTATTGATTTCAGAGGCCATAAGTTCATCCTTGATATTAATACGCTCACATTTGATGATAGCAGCGTTTGAAAAGATGCAGTTCGAGGCCTAAAGCGCCGAATTGTACCATTGTTTTCTGTCGGTTATTGTGATTTGTATCACTGCTCTCCCGCTCTGGACGTCTTCCATCTTCATGCCGGCGCCTCATCGCTTCTCGAACGCAAAATCTGGCTCTTTTGCGCCCTACAGTCGCTCACCTTGCTCTTGGGTAAACTCCCAGCACTTTCACGAATCCAGCTATCTCCTCCAGATGCTTCAAGGCCAGGCGCATTGGCTGGTCATCGCCCCGCAGGACGTCCACGTAGAAACGATACTCCCAGGGCTTGCCACGAACGGGTCGAGACTCAATTTTGCTGAGATCCAGATCGCGCAGGGCAAAGACGCTAAGCGCCTTAAACAACGCCCCGGATACATTTTTCAAGGAGAAAACTACAGATGTCTTATCGGCCCTCGCGGCTGCCTTCTTGCTCTTGTTGATAAGGAAAAAACGGGTGAAATTCTGCTTTACGTCTTCCAGTCCGGTCATCAGCACCTTTCCGCCATATTCTTTCGCGGCCTGCTGACTGGCGATGGCGGCGGTATCCCGCAGCCTATTCGAGGTGACATGCTTCACCGCGCCGGCAGTGTCATAGAAAGGGACAGGGCTGATGCGGCGATGGCGGCGAAAAAAGTTGCGGCATTGGTCCAGCGCCACCGGATGCGAAAGCACCTGGCGAACGTCATTCAACTTTGTCCCCGGCGCAGCGATCAGGTTGTGCTCAATGCGCAAGCGCATTTCCGCATGGACAAATACGTCGCGCTCCAGCAGCAGATCAAGATGCTCTCCCACCGGGCCGGCAAGAGTGTTCTCCACGGGAATCACGGCGGCCGAGGCGCGGCGTGAATCGAGCGCGTCAAAGACCTGGACGGATGTGGCACACGCCAGCACATCTGCGCCGCGCACAAGTTGCAACGCGGCCTGATGACTGAAGGCGCCGCGCTCTCCCTGGATGGCCACTTTCATGGCACTAACAATATATCTTCCCGCAACCGGTTGCCACCGGCAACGGTATCGGGCCATTGGTGTGCGAGGGCTGCATCATGTTTAATTTTTGGCTCCATGTGGTTCTGAAGCCTTTTGCGGTGTGAGGTGAAAATGACGATGAAAATTTTCCGGCGGCAAGCAACCTTGAGCGCCGGGAACATCAGGCTGCTGCAGGCAGCAGCTCTCGATTCATTACAACCGGAGCCGCTGTGTTGGCTTCCAAGTTAATGGCAAAGTTATTAAGCGAGGGTGACATGCTTTGGACACTATTTGTGGTTCTTCTTGTTCTGTGGCTGCTGGGAGTAGTGAGCAGCTACACCATGGGCGGATTCATTCACTTGCTGCTGATATTGGCAGTGATTGCGTTGGTCTTCCAGTTGATTTCCGGCAGACGCGCGGCAATCTAGAGCTGGCTTCACAAACACCCATGCGTACCGTGTCGCGAATTCCCTTCTGCAAAGCGAGTGCGAGGGTTGTATCGCGGCGAGCGTGCTGAAAATCGCACTGACAGAAATAACCAACACGATTTGAAGGGGGAAACTCGTTTATGGATAAAGATCGTATTAAAGGCACAGTGGAAGATGCAGCCGGCCGGGTGAAGCGCCAGGTGGGCGAGTGGACAGGGGACGAAAAAGCCCAGGCTGAAGGTCTGGCTGAACAGGCGAAGGGCAAGACCCACAATGCCATCGGCAAAATGAAAGATGCCGTGCGGGACATGGCAGACGATGCCCGCGGCAATAAGGCCGATCGCGATGAAGCTGAGATTGAACGCGAGGAACCAAAGAAAGACGTCGCTTAACCGCGATTCTGATTGAGGGAAGGAAAGGGCGTCCGATCAAACGGACGCCCTTTTTCTTCCCGCCAGGGAAAAAGAGGCGCTCCTAAGAACGCCTCCCCGCAACAACTTCAACCAGGAGAGATTTCGCCTTGTCGGCGTGAAAGCTGAAACCCGGCGGCACGACAATAGTTGCGCTGTACTCGGTAATAATCGCCGGCCCGCGATAGGACTTGCCGGCCTCGATCAGGTCTCTGGGGAGAATACGGGTTTGCTGCCGTTTGCCATCAAAATAGACTGTAGAACTGGCGGGCTGCAATTTTCCTGCTCCAGCCGGAATATGGATGCGCGACAGCTTCTCCGGCGACGGCACCCGTCCGCGCATTCTGACCGTAACAATCTCAATATCTCGGTCCGGAGTACTGTAACCGTATCTCCGTTTGTGTTCGGCGTGGAATCGCGCAAGCACGTCGGCTGAATAGGGCAGGTTCAGTTCATACCCCTGGCCGCGATAGCGAACGTCGCAACTGGGTTCATAGAGCGCCCTGCCCGTCCACTCTTCCCTGCCAAGCTCGGCGGCGATATTGCGGCGCAGTTCGGCGAAGATCGCATCCAGCCGCGCCGTCGGCAGTGTTGGCACTTTCTTACCACGAACTTGATTCGCGCGCGGCGTGACCCGCAACAACACGGTACGCGAGTGGTCCTTCACTACATCACTGATCAATACGCCCAACGCGGAGAGAGCTCCCGGATATACGGGAACGATCACCCTGGGAATGCGCAACGCCCGCGCCAGGTCGCAGGCATGCATTGCGCCCGCGCCGCCAAACGCAACCAGGGAAAACTGCCGTGGATCATGGCCGCGCTCAATGGAGACCACCCGAATTGCCTTTTCCATGTTGGCATTCACCACGCGGACCACGCCTGCGGCAAATTCTTCCAGCGACAGGCTGCTGCCCTGCTCTCTGAGCCAGCGCGCGACGAAGGTTTTTGTCCGCGGCAAGTCGAGTTTAAAATCGCCGCCAAGAAATTGTTTGGCGGGCAATCGGCCCAGCAAGAGGTTAGCGTCTGTAACGGTGGGGCGCTCGCCCTTGCCGTAACAGATAGGACCAGGATCAGCTCCGGCCGATTCCGGCCCGACCCGCAATGCGCCGCCGGCATCAAAGCGCGCCAGCGATCCTCCGCCCGCGCCAACGGTATGGATGTCCTGCACAGGCACGCGCACCGGCACGCCTGCGACGTCAGCCTCATTGGTGGTAGCCGGCTGTCCATCGACCAGGGCGACATCCGTTGAGGTGCCGCCCATATCAAAGGTGATAATGCGATCAAAGCCGCTGCGCGCGGCCACCGCGGAAGCGCCAACGATCCCGCCAGCGGGGCCTGAAAGAACGGTGCGCACGGGCTGCTCGGCGGCGGTGGAAAGCGTGGTAATGCCCCCACTGGATTGCATTACGAAAATGCGGGTGGATGTTTTTCTGCCATCGGATGCTCCCGCGCGCGTCTGCAATTTCTCAAGATAAGTCTGCATTACCGGCTGCAGATAGGCGTTGACCATCACGGTGCTGGCGCGCTCATACTCGCGAAACTCGGGAATGATCTGATGGGAGATGGAGAGCGG
>DASTPO010000285.1:0-8906 GCA_035762225.1 Candidatus Angelobacter sp. | reverse complement strand
TTTGTAGGTGATGCTGTATTGATTCCGGATGTCGCGCGCCACTTCCTGGCTGATTTCGTCCACTTCCATCAGGTCCTTGGGGAAAAAGGCAATGCCGCCGGTTTGATCCGAAAGGCTTTGCAGGGCGCGCTTGGCACGCTTTGTACCCGGCTCATCGCCGAGAATGCCGATCGTGTAGATGGTAGGACCACTCTCGCTCTGAACTGTCCGAATCGCCGTCTCGAGTGATTCACGGCTCTCGTTGTCGACGCCGTCTGTAATGACCAGAAGAACTTTCTTCTCTTTTTTCGCGCCTTTGGACAAATGGTCGGCGGACGCGATAACGGCGTCATACAAAGCCGTTCCGCCCCGGGAATCCACACGATCCAGCGCCTCCCGCAGAACAGGTATTTTGTTGGTAAAGTCCTGGTCCAGATAAGGATCGTCGTTGAAATTGACTACAAACACCTCGTCTTGCTGGTTGCTGGCCTGGATCAGATTCAAGACCGCCTTGGTAACCGCGGTGCGCTTGGTGCGCATGGAGCCTGAATTATCCACTACGATCCCGATGGAAACCGGGATGTCCTGCCGTATGAATGAAGTGATGTTCTGCTGCTGACCATCCTCAAATACCACAAAATCCGTCTTTTGCAGGTTTGTGATCAAACGCCGGCGGGCATCATGCACCGTTGCTGCCAGCGTAACCTCGTTGACCTGGCTGCGAATGATGAACTGTCCACCCTGGTCTTTGGTTACGACGCCAATTGGCTCCTCTGATAAGGGCGATTGACCGGTTTTGCCCGGCTGTTTTGCCGGCGTGTTCGCGGTTTCAGCAGGTTTCGTGGCGGTAGCGGAGATAGCTGGTCTCGCCCATACCGGGATGGCTGGATCATTGGGGTCAACGTCCGATGGCAACGGTGTGGGCTCAACCCGCTGGTTACTCTGGGCCGCAGCCTGGCTAGGCTGGGCCTGATTTCCCCAAAACGGGGTGGTGGCCAGCAGCAAGAATAAAAGGGTTCCGATTACCTGTTCATTGCGAAGGTGCATAGTATCCAGCTCTGGCATAGACGTTTAGATGCGGCAACCCCTTTGGAGGATTAAGTTTGACCTTGATCTTGCGCCAATGACCGTCCTTAACCTTGTTGTTTGGACGATATCCGAGCACATATTGGTTGCGCAGCTCTATTCCAATTTTAGTAGCCACATCGGCCAGCTCGTTCGGATTGGTGATGGTGAACATTCTCCCGCCCGTGACCTGGGATATTTCGGTCAACAACGCAGGACCCTCGATCTCTTCCCGCTGGGATGGCGACGTGCTGAAAATGCCGATCGAGTAAATCTGGGTGTCGGCTTCCTTCACCATCGATTTGATCTCGTTTTCGGTGTACCGGCTGTGGTTATCGCCGCCATCAGAAATGATCAGAAGGGCCTTCTTGCTATTGTGGGCGTCCTTCATCTTGCTCACACCCATGTAGATAGCGTCGAGCAAGGCGGTTTGTCCCTGGGGCACCGTGTAAACCAGCTTCCCCTGAATCTCCTCCACCGAACTGGTGAAGTTGGCGCTGAGCTGAGGACGATCATTGAAGGTGATCATGAAGAATTCGTCCTGCGGATTCGCCGTCTTGAAGAACTCAATCACGGCTTCACGCGCCTTCAGGATCTTGTCGCTCATGCTGCCGCTCATGTCAAAGATCACTCCCAGCGAAATGGGAGCATCTTCGCTGGAGAAGTGTTTGAGCTGCTGCACCTGGCTGCCTTCCAGGACGGCAAAATTCTCTTTGTCGAGCCCCGTAACGATCCGGTTCCAGTCATCCGTCACCGTGACATTGACCAGCACCAGATTCACGTCTACCTGGACGGGCTTGGTATGGTTCTTTGATCCGGAATCGGCTGAAGCACTTGCAGCTTCTTTAGAATCAATGGGTTTAGGAGCATCAGCAGGTGGTTTCGGCTGAATATGAACATTGACGTCCTGAGCAGAGACGTAAATTGTAAGAAAGAAAAGGACCAGGAGCGACAACGCGCACATCGATACTGGCGTGCGCTGATACGCCTTACAAGAGAGCTCGGGGGAACGGCATGTACCATATCCGCGGCGTTCAAAGCGGGACATATGGAACCTCTTTTTAAGCCGATATTATCATAGCGGCACGGGACTGAACACTGCGAACTTGGCCACGCACTGAGGACTCCAGTGCAGCTGCTTTTCAATATTTTAGATGTTTTTCAGCTACAAAGGGGTTATCCGCCACGCTTGATAGAATGCAATAGGTTGTAGTTTGCAAATGGCTGAAATCATTCCATTCAAAGCGCTTCGTTACGATCCTCACCAGGTGAAACTTGAGGATGTTCTCACCCAGCCTTATGACAAGATCACTCCGGAAATGCAGGCAAAATACTACGAGCGAAGCCCGCATAATCTGGTCCGCATCATTCTGGGCAAACACGGTGAGACTGATACTGACACCTTCAGCATCTATACCCGAGCGGCGGAATACCTGCATGACTGGCGTTCCGGCGGTCTGCTCAAGCAGGATGCGGAGCCCGGTCTTTACCTTTACTCCCAGACCTTTACCGTTCCCGGCTCCGCCGATCTGACCGAACGCCGTGGACTCATCGCTTTAGGCCGAATTCACGATTATTCGGATGGAGTTGTTTTCCGCCATGAACAAACTCTTTCCAAGCCGCGCGCTGACCGCTTGAGCCTTCTGCGGGCCACTCGTGCTCATTTTGGCCAGATTTTCATGCTCTATAGCGATCCCCAGAGTGAGATCGAAAACCTGCTCAAGACCAAATCAGAAGACGACCCTGACACCTCGGTCCTGGATGAGTATGAAACGCTGCATCGTCTTTGGCGAATTCACGATCCTGCAGTCATTCAATCGGTTCAGGAGAAAATGCGCGACAAAAAACTCCTGATCGCTGACGGCCACCACCGTTATGAAACCGCCCTGGCGTATCGAGACGAGCGGCGCCGCGCGGCCGCAGGCCATTCCCTGCCCAATGCGCCTTATGAGTATGTGATGATGACGCTCATCCCCATGGAGAGCCGTGGTCTCGTCATTCTACCAACGCATCGCATCGTCCACGGGCTGACCACATTTGATCGCGAGCAGATGCTCAAGGACGCCGAGCGCTTCTTCGAAATAGAGCGCATTGACCTGCGCACGGAGAGCCGCAGCGCCACCACTTTGCTGCGCGAGGCCGGCGACGGCGGCACATCGTTTGTCGCCGTGACCCGCCAGGGCCCTTATCTCATGCGGGCAAAAAAAGATGCGGTGGAGCACGCTCTACGTGACATCCCGGCACACCAGCGCACATTGGATGTCGTGCAGTTGCATCGCATTTTGCTGGAACGGATCCTCGGCATCTCTGAAGAAGCGGTCCGCAATCAGGAGCACGTGAAATATGAGCGTGATGCCTTTGAAGCCATCTCGTGGGTGCGCCAGGGCGCAAATGTGGCTTTTCTTCTGAATTCCGCCAAAATAGAACAAGTCCGGGACATCGCATTCGCCGGCGAGGTCCTTCCCCAGAAATCAACCGACTTCTATCCCAAACTCCTCAGCGGCCTGGCTATCTATGCGCTGGAATAGATTACGGATCATCATCATCGCAGCGGCCGGGTTGTGCTGCGCGCTGGAGATCGCGGGTGCCGGCAACGACCAGCAGTTAACGGTATATACCGCGCAAAAAAGCTACTCCCTTCCCGTCTTCGATCGCGACGGACAGCCTTACATCGCCGTAGAGGACCTGCTGCTGCCGCTGGGCGCCGCTCCGCCTCGAATGAAAGGCAAGGAATGGCGTTTCGAACTCAACAAGATTGACGTTCGGCTTACTGACGGCAAAGAGAAAGCCTTGATGCACTCCGGGCCGTTCGACCTGGGTGGTAAAGTCCGCGTTGAGAACGACCGGGTGCTTGTGCCGATGGCCGCCGCGCTCCCCATGTTGACCCGGCTGCTCAGCACCAGCGTCGATTTTCATCAGCCTGCCCGCCGCATTTTTGTCGGAAATATCTTCACCCGATTCACTGCGTCCTACAGCAACGGCCAGACGCCGTCCTTGGTATTAAATTTCACGCAACCGGTTACGCCCGACCGAAATCGCGAGGAAGTCAGCGGCGCATTCTTCACGCACACGGACCGTATGACGCTTAGGTTCAAGAAAGAGCCCGTTGTCGGCGACCCCAAGCCGCAGCAGTTTGGCGATGGCGCCATACAGTCATTGGATTTCCGTGAAGACAACGGCGCCGCCACCATAACGATCACTGGCAATACAAAATTGAAGGTTTTGCGCAGCGACGATGGTCGAACGATCACGCTCCAGCCCGAGACGGCAGTCACTGCCGCACAACCGCAGCCGAGTCCGACTCCACTGTCGGCGGAGATGCAGCGCCATCCTCCGGAATTCTTCGTAATGATCGATCCCAGCCACGGCGGATTCGACAAAGGAGCTGCTCTCGGGGGAAGGCAGCTGGAAAAAGATGTCACCCTCAAAATGGCGCGGGACCTGCGCAAGGAATTGGAAGAGCACGGTATCGCCTCGCGCATGTTGCGCGATTCTGACGTTGATGTGGATCTCGCGCGGCGCGCTGAGATTACCAACGAACAACACGCCGGAATCTACGTGGCGCTTCACGCGGCCGCCGCGGGACGCGGGGTTCGCGTGTACTGGGCGCTGCTGGCAAATCCTCAAGCCGCTCCATTGGGAAGATTTCTACCCTGGGAAACTGCACAGGCGACGGCCCTGGATCGAAGCAAGTCAATCGCTCAGGCAGTCTCCGCGGAGTTGAGAAAGAAAGGTTTAACCGTGGCCACGATGGGAGCGTCTCTCCGGCCCCTAAACAACATCGTTACGCCGGCAATCGCGGTGGAAGTTGCTTCTGACTCCGGCAGCACGCAGTCGCAGGAAAACGCAAGGCGCACCAGCGTGGTATCGGGCATCGCCGACGCCATCGTCCAGGTTCGCGGGCAGATCGGGACCCATCCATGATTCCCAGACATTTCCAGATCACCATGGCGCTTGTTCTGGTTGCCATTCTTGTCAGCGGCCTGATCATTATGCGGATCACGCGAAAGGAAGAAGCCATGACCATGCAGGGTGCGGTGAGCTCTCCTGTGGAACTGGTTACGAGTGGAAGACAGGAACGCATTCAAATTCTGGTGGCCTATGATGACGATCAGGCCCTGCGCTGGCGTCCGGCCGACGTGTACCTTCCTTCCGATCGCGCCCTGCGGGCACGAGCGACGCTCCGCTCCGTTCTGGCGCAATATCTGCAGAACCCTTCTCCGCATCCCCTGGCCCGAGGAGCCGATATCAAAGACGTATATTTCATCAACGCCGATACGCTGATCGTTGACACCACGCCTGAATTTGCAGACGGCCATCCTTCCGGAGTACTGCAGGAAGAAATGACGCTGACCTCGCTGCTTGAAACTCTGGCAGCGAATGTGCCGGGCATCAGCAAAGTAAAATTCCTTGTCGACGGCAAGGAGCGGGAAACGCTGGCCGGACACGCCGACCTGGCATCTTTCTATCAGATCGCTGCCGTACATCAGATGGCCCGGGAGTTCGAATAAATATGCCCCCCATCATTGGAGTTTTTGACTCCGGGTTTGGCGGTCTTACTGTTCTTCGCGAATTGCGTCGCGTGCTGCCCAGTGCGGACTATCTTTACTTTGGTGACACCGCCCACCTTCCCTACGGCGCAAAATCAGTGCGTACAGTCACCAAGTATGCGATTTCTGCTGCGCATTTTCTGGAACAGCATGGAATTGAAATGCTGGTAGTCGCCTGCAACACCGCGACGGCCCTGGCGTTTGAGGATATTCGGGAAGCGGTGAGAGTGCCCGTGGTTGGCGTGATAGAACCGGGAGCGCAACGCGCAGCCGAGATATCCAAAAATCGAAATGCAATTGTGATTGCCACCGAAGCGACTGTTTCCAGCCATGCCTATAAGAAGGCTTTGCAACAATTTGGCCTGGAAGCCACTGAAAAAGCCTGCCCGCTGTTCGTGCCTCTGGTGGAAGAGGGCTGGGTGGAGCATCCGGTGACGGAGCAAGTCGCGCATATCTACATGGACGAAGTCTTTCGCGATGGAGCGCGCAACGCGGACGTGCTGGTGCTGGGTTGCACCCACTATCCCCTGCTGCGGCCACTGTTGCGAAAAGTGGTTTCAGCCAACGTGGAGATTGTCGATTCGGCCGAATCCACCGCGGCGCAGGTGGTAAAACTGCTGCCGGGTAGACACGCGATGGATCATTCAGGCCGCTTGCGCTGTTATGCTACGGATTCGGTAGAAAAGTTCCGTCGCCTGGGCGGAAAATTCCTGGGTTGCCCAATTGAAGACATCGAGTTGATTGACATTGAAAAATAATAAAGACACCTTCTTTCGTTCTGACAATCGGGCGCCCGCGCAGATGCGTCCCGTGAAAATTGTTCCCGAGTTTATTGCCACGGCTGAAGGCTCAGCCTTGATTGAGGTCGGCAATACCCGGGTGATCTGCACCGCATCAATCGAAGAAAGCGTTCCGGGATTTCAAAAAGGTTCCGGCAAAGGCTGGATCACCGCGGAATATTCCATGCTGCCACGCTCCACGCTGACGCGGACGCCGCGGGAAGCGAGCCGTGGACGTCAGAGCGGGCGCACACATGAAATTCAGCGGCTGATTGGGCGCGCCATGCGCGCGGTAGTCGACCTGAAACAGCTGGGCGAACGCACCATTACCCTGGATTGTGATGTGATCCAGGCTGATGGAGGGACGCGCACAGCTTCCATTACAGGAGCTTTTGTTGCCCTGGGACTGGCGGTGCAAAAGTTGGTGGAGGCGGGAACACTTTCAAGAGCGCCGATTCGAGACTACGTGGCTGCCATCAGCGTCGGCATTGTCGAAGGCGCGGTACTGCTGGATTTGTGCTATGAAGAGGACTCCCAGGCCGAGGTCGACCTGAATTTTGTGATGACCGGCGCGCGAAAGATTGTTGAAATTCAAGCCACAGCGGAGCAGCATCCTTTTGATGAGGCCCAGCTCAGGAAAATGATGGAGTTTGCCGGAGCCGGAATTGAGTCGCTCCTGGAGACGCAGCGCGCGATCCTGGCAGGGTTGTCGTTAGGGAAATAGAAAGCCTTATTTCTCGTCGACGAAATCTTCGTCCTCGAAAATATAGGGCGCGGTTCGCACCAGGTTGAAACGTACGCGCACATCGCATTGATCACACTGGGGGAAAAGATCGCCGCGATGCATTACGGCCTCATGGGCCGATCGGTGGCCGCGGTCGTGGACGACTTCATAAATCCCGGTTTCCAGTACCGGCTGGCCCGGGAGAAATACCTTCCCATGCTTTCCCACGCCGCGACGACGACCGGGGTCTCCACCTTGCCCCCGCAGTGCGGGCTTGTAGGATGGCCGTTGAACTGTCAAATTACGTTTCTTGTTGGCTTTCATTTTGAGCGAATTCTATAACCTTTGATTTTCCTCATGCAAGTAAGAATAGGGATTTGCCGATTCTTTATTTAGTACAATGACTCTTTCGGTGCTGATCGTCAGCATCTAAAGTCCTGATTGTGCGACGTAACTCATGATGGAATTCCAGGATCAGCACAATAATTGCCGCCCGACCATGTCCGGGCCTGAATTTTAGGAGGAACACTCGTGAAACTTACTCCCGGAAAGCTTGCCGGAATGAAAGCCGTCTCCGACAGTCGTGGCGTGATCGCCGCCGCCGCGATGGACCAGCGCGGCTCGTTGCAGAAAGCGCTTGCCAAAGAAAAAGGCGCTGACGTCAATGCTTCAATGCTGGAAGAATTTAAGTCGATCGTCACAGAGGTTCTCACCCCGCATGCCAGCGCGATTTTGCTCGACCCGGAATTCGGCCTGCCCGCCTCTCGCCGTCGTTCGCGCAACGCCGGGCTTCTGCTGGCTTATGAAAAGACCGGGTACGATAAGACCGGCCCTGGCCGCCTGCCGGACCTTCTGGACAACTGGTCTGTGCAGAGATTGAAGGAAGCAGGCGCCGATTGCGTCAAGGTACTGCTGTACTACACGCCAACGGACGGCCCGGGGATCAATGACAAGAAGCACGCGTGGGTTGAGAGGATCGGCGACGAGTGCCGCGCCAACGATATTCCCTACTTCCTTGAGTTCGTGGGATATGACGAAGGGCTGGATGAAAAAGGCGTTGAATATGCCCGCAAAAAGCCCGAGATCGTGATCGGCTCCATGGCTGAGTTCACCAAAGACAAATACGGCATTGACGTTATGAAAGTGGAAGTGCCTATCAACATGAAATTCGTGGAAGGCGCGAAATCCTATTCTGGCCAGAAAGCTTATAGCCGGCAAGAGGCCATCGAGCATTTCCGCAAGGCGTCCGCTGTGGCGACGCGGCCCTTTATCTATCTCTCGGCTGGCGTAAGCAACGCCGAGTTCAATGAAGCCCTGGCCCTGGCCGGCGAGTCGGGAGTGAAGTTCAACGGCGTGCTCTGCGGCCGGGCGACTTGGAAGGATGGTATTCCTATTTACGCAAAGCAAGGCGCAAAAGCCTTCGAACAATGGCTCCAGTCCGAAGGGGTCAAGAACATCGAAAATGTTAACAACAGCCTGAAAGCCGCAACTTCGTGGTTCTCAAAGTATGAAGTGGCAGAGCCGGCACTCAGCCGGGCCTAGCGCCAAAGACAACGAGTATTAAGCGGGCGAACATCGCCCGCTTAATTTTTGCCTATCACAGTCGTCGGCGTGGACACGGTTTTGACAATGCCGCTCTGGCTCTCCATGTAGTCAATGAGCGCATTCACGTCTATGTCTGCCAGCCGAAGGTTAGGCATGTTTACCTGTTTATATTTCCTGAAAAGATCAGTTGCGATCGGGTCCTTTTCCGCAATGACTTTATCCGGAGTGGTAATGAATCGAGTCAGCCACGCGTGATCGCGCACT
>DASTPO010000284.1:0-3083 GCA_035762225.1 Candidatus Angelobacter sp. | reverse complement strand
GCTCGTCCTGCGCGGAATCGGCGTTGAACTGCGCATGCACCTGGATACCACGGTATGGCGCGGCTTTTTTGACGGCTGTTTTGCCTTCTCCAGCCTGCTGCTGACAATTTTCTTTGGAGCGGCTCTGGGCAATGTGGTCCGAGGCGTTCCCCTGAACAAGGACGGCTATTTCTTTCTCCCACTGTGGACCAACTGGCGCACTGGGCCGGAACCCGGCATTCTGGACTGGTACACCGTGATTGCCGGCGTAATTGCGCTCCTGGCGTTGACCATTCATGGCGCACACTATGTCGCGATCAAAACCTCCGGCGACCTCAACCTCCGCGCTCGTCGCATGGCGGCAAGGTTGTGGCCGGCGCTTGCTCTGGTGACTCTGGTGAGCTTGTGGGCGACTATTTCCATACGGCCTGAAGTCCTCGCAAATTATCGCCATTATCCAGTCCTTTACCTGATTCCCCTTGCCGTGTCGTTGAGCCTGGTCGCCATGATGCTGCACGGCCGCCGCAAGAATGACCGCGCGGCGTTTCTCGCCTCGTCTGCCTACCTCATCTTCATGCTGGTGGGCGCTGCCGCTGCGGTCTATCCCAACCTGCTGATGTCAACCACCGATCCAGCTCTCAACATCACCGTCTACAACGCCGCCGCGGGCACATATTCCCTTTCTACTGGGCTCATATGGTGGGGCTTCGGTATGGCTCTGGCATTGGGCTATACCCTGTTCATCTACAGAACGTTTCGCGGTAAGGTTGCGGCGTGAGCCACGCTTGCCGGATACTTATTTCATGCCTGATCTGTCCAATCAGCCACACGCTTTTCCTGCTAGAAAGCTGGCCTGGGTAACTGTAGCCAGCATCACTGTGGCAGTGGCCTTGCTTACTCTTCGTTGCATTACAGACCATTGCTATCTCTATCTGCATGGCCCCCAGGTACTTTTTCCAACAGTATTGTTGGCTGGTTGGTTTTTCGTCTTCTTTGCTGGCAAGTGGGTCTTAAGGATCGGGCTACTCGGGCTAACTGGTATCGCTCTAGCTCTACTCCCAACCTACGAGGGCAACATTGCTGCTGCCGCATCCTCTTCAGCTGCCGCTGCGTTGCGACACACCGCTGAAGAACTGGAGGAATACAGCACCCGGGCAGCTACCTTTCCTGCAACAATTGCTTCTCCAACCGATACAGCGTTTCCCTTGAAGCGCTTCTACCACTTTGAATATGTGCCCATTCGATCGGCTGGCAGTGGGCCGATCGACACTTTCCTTCTAAAAGCCCGCCCTGTGCGTTGTGATTGTCTGAGCAAAACGAGCTTCCTGCTCTCCTCTGACGGAAACTTTCATGTGACCCAGGAGAACCGGGACGCTATGTTGAGTGATCCAGTCCTGCAATGAGGAGCTGCGCGCACGCGTTACCTTTCTCAACCAGACTTCATCAATCGAAACAGCATTACAGTCTTTGGTGTAGCCTAATAGGGTGTGCCTGTGAGGTAGGTCCAATGAAAAAGCAATGGATCGTATCGTCGCTTGTTGCTGGGGCCCTCGCCCTGATCACGCCCGCTGAACTTCAGGCGCGCGGTCCCAAACCAAACAATCCGTGTCGTGATCTGCGCAGTGATCTGGATAACCAGGTCAACGACCTGCATCGCCAGCAAGAACAGAGCCTTCGCCAATGCCGGCAAGCCAATGGCAAGGACTCGCCCGACTGCATTGGTCTCCAGAACCAGCAGGAAGCGGCCCTGAACCAGTTGCGCAATCGTCGTCGGGATGAGGTAGCCAACTGCAATTCGAACTTGAATCGCGTAACGCTTTCCCAGCCTTTCCATAACAACGCAAACTACCCTGACCACTTCTACTCGCGGAAAAAGCACCCCGAACCGCCTCCGCCCAAGAATCCGCCCAAAGTTCCACCGGTGGCTCACAACCCTCCAAATCCAGGCCATGAAGGCGACGGAGGAGGACATCACCTTCACAGCGATTCAACCAATGCTCAGAACGCCGGCGGCAGCTCCAGCTCTGGTTCACCTTCAGCACACTCGGGCGGCAGCTCGCACTCTTCATCCGGTGCAGCTGCTGCAAGCTCCGGTGCAAGCCACAGTTCCAGCAACAGTACTTCTTCCAGCGGTTCGGCTGCCTCAACGTCCTCTTCATCACACACGGGGGTAAGCGCAGGGCATCCAAAATAACCCCGTGTAGACCAGTCAGGATCGAGCCTCCACCGCAGGCTCGATCCTTCATTGCTCAAGTGCTCACGAGCCCTCATGTTTTATACTGGCTCTCCGGTGCAAAGCGAATCCATTCTGAGCCAGAAGCCTCCCGATCCTGACCTGCGCATTCCTTACGGCGAGGATCCCAACCAGTTCATCGACGTCCGCGTCCCCGCCGGCAAAGGCCCGCATCCAATCGTCTTCTTCATCCACGGCGGCTACTGGCGCGCAAAGTACGACCTGACCTACGCCGGCCATCTCTGCAACGCGCTCAGCAAAGCCGGCATGGTCACGTGGAACGTCGAATACCGTCGCGTGGGAAACCCAGGCGGCGGGTGGCCAGGAACGTTTGAAGACATCCGCAGCGCCTATCGCCTTCTGCAAGGCCACCAGAAGGATGTGCTGACCCAATTCAACCTCAAGCGTCTCTGCGTTGCAGGACATTCTGCCGGCGGACATCTGGCCGTGTGCCTGGCTGCGTTTGAGAAATCCGTCACGCATGTTCTCTCGCTTGCCGGTGTGCTCGATCTTCACCGCGCCTGGGAACTTCACCTGAGCAATGACGCTGTGGTTGAATTTCTCGGCGGAACGCCCACGGAGGTTCCCGACCACTACCGCGAAGCTTCCCCGGCAGAACGCTCGATCCCGCACACGGTACAAAAGCTGATTCACGGAACATCGGACGACGCTGTCCCCTACGAGATCAGCAAGAAGTACTTTGACCAGAAAAAGCATGCCGGTGAAAAAGTCGAGCTGATCACGCTTCCCCAGACCGGACACTTTGAGATCATGGACCCTGCTTCAGCGGTGTGGAACAAAGTGCACCAAACTTTTGTCTCACTCACGCACGGTTAATTCATCGGCGCTCAAGCCGAGATCAACCGGCCTC
>DASTPO010000283.1:0-13992 GCA_035762225.1 Candidatus Angelobacter sp. | reverse complement strand
TTCCGCATGTACAAGAAGCTGGCCGGCATGACCGGAACCGCGGAAACCGAGGCCGCCGAGTTCGACAAGATTTACAAGCTTCAGGTGGTGGTGATCCCGACAAACCGCGTGCTGTTGCGCAAGGAGAACCCTGACATCGTCTATCGCACGGAGAAGGAAAAGTATTATGCCGTGGCGGACGAGATCCAGAAGATCGCGGTGGAAGGCCGGCCGGTGCTGGTGGGCACAACCTCGATTGAAAAATCCGAGCGCATCTCTGACCTGTTGAAGAAGAAGAACCTGAAGCACGTGGTGCTGAACGCCAAATTTCACGAGAAGGAAGCCGAGATTGTGGCCCAGGCCGGCCGCCTCAACCAGGTCACCATCGCAACCAACATGGCGGGCCGCGGCACGGACATCCTGCTGGGCGGAAACGCCGAGTTCATGGCCCGGCAGGAAACGGTCAAGAAGGGAATTGCACAGCAGCTCCGCGCTGCCGGCGGCGAGGTGGTGCTGGAGCAGGACACTTCAGAAAACATTGTCTTCTATTACAACGGCATCGAATACAAGTGTCCCGCCGACAAATGGAACGAGACATACAACAAGTACAAGAAAGAGACTGACGCGGAGCACGAAAAAGTTGTTTCCGTCGGCGGGCTGCATATTCTGGGCACCGAGCGCCACGAAGCGCGGCGTATTGACAATCAGCTGCGCGGTCGCGCCGGACGCCAGGGTGATCCGGGATCGTCACGTTTCTACCTGTCGCTGGAAGATGACCTGATGCGCATCTTCATGCCCAAAGGCTGGGTGTCCACGCTGTTGCAGAAGCTGGGCATGGAAGAAGGCGTGCCGATTGAGTCAAAGATGATTTCGCGGCGCATTGAGGCTTCGCAAAAGGCGGTGGAAGCGCAGAACTTTGAGTCGCGCAAGCACGTCCTGGAATATGACGACGTGATGAATAAGCAGCGCGTGGCCGTCTACGGGCTGCGCAAGGAACTGCTCTCTGGCTTGGACCAGAAGGAGCTGATCCTGGAAGATTACGCAGCCGGAATGGTGGCGGACGCGCTGGACCGTTTTGCTCCACGCAACCTTCACGCCGATCAATGGGAAACCGACGGATTGAATAAGTTCCTGATCGAGCAGTTTGGGCTGGAGATGTCCAGGCAAGGGATTGACGTCAACCAGCTGAACCGCCAGGAATTGGGCGATGCGATTTTCGAAAAACTAAAAGAGCTTTACGAGGCCAAAGAAAAACAGATTGGAGCGGATGCCATGCGCTATCACGAGCGCATGATCATGCTGAGCGTCCTGGATACGCAGTGGAAAGATCACCTGCTCAGCATGGACCACCTCAAAGAGGGCATCAATCTGCGCGGTTATGGGCAGCACGATCCGCTGGTTGAATACAAGCGCGAGTCGTTTGACATGTTTGAAAGCATGATGCAGCGGTCGCGGGAAGACGCTGTGCGTTACCTGTTCCACATGCAGATTGTTGAGGGCACAGCGCCCTCACCTGTGGCCGTGGAAGCAACGGACGGCGATCAGCAGCCGGCGCAGGCTCCGGCGCCGCCGCGGAAACGTGCCTCCACCTCAATGGACGATCTGGAAGCCCAGTTCCAGCGCCGCAAGAAAAGGGAACTCGAGCAGGCACGCATGGCGGGCTCGAATGGCGCCACGGCTCCACAACAGGTCGTGCGCGGCCAGGCTAAAGTCGGGAGAAATGATCCTTGCCCATGCGGCTCAGGCAAGAAATATAAGAAGTGCCACGGAGCAGGCACGGCGGCGTAAAAACACAGCCACTGGCAATTGGCTTGTGTGACGGGAAGGCCGTGGTCAGGCCGAACTTCAGCCAGTGGCCAAAACACCAGAGTCTCAACAGCAGAATCTCAGCAAAAAGAAATAGCAATTGGCCAGATGATTTTAAGCCAATTGCTATTTGCTAACTGCTAATTGCTTCTGTTACCGGTTGCCGCGATCTCCACCGCCGCCGCGAGGCCCACGATCTCCACCGCCGCGCGGCCCGCCGCGTCCACCACCACCGCCGCCTCTGCGATGCCGGCCGCCACGACCTCCGCGGTCGCCGCCACCACCGTGCGGACGATCTCCGCGCGGACGGTCCGGTCTTCCGCCTGGGGTTGCGTTCACGGTCTCACGGTTTGCATCTTCACGATTGAAGTTGGGTTCAGCGTCATCGTCAAAGTCGCCGCCGCCTTCAAAGGTAATTGTCTCCTCGCCTGGCTGGCGCGGCTGCGATTGCCGCGGCTCGGCAAATCCGCCGCCCTCGCGGCTGCCTTCACCCTCGCCACCGGGGCCTTCACCGTCGGTTTGCGGCGCCATCTTGGCGCGCTGCTCGCGCAAAATCGCTTTGCGTGAGAGCTTAATGCGATTGCCTTCAATGCCCAGCACCTTCACCAGCACCTGATCGCCCTCTTTCAGCTCGTCCTTCACTTCCTTGACGCGATGTTCCGCAATCTCGCTGATGTGCAGCAGGCCATCGGTTCCGGGAATGATTTCGACGAAGGCGCCAAACTCGGCCAACCGTACGACCTTGCCCAGATAGGTCTTGCCGACCTCCGGCACCGCCGTGAGATCGTTGATCATCTGGATTGCCTTCTGTGCTGAAGGGCCATCGCTCGACGCGACGTTCACCTTACCGGTGTCGTCCACGTCAATCTTGACTCCGGTCTGATCAATGATGCTGCGGATCATCTTGCCGCCCGGGCCAATCAGGTCGCGGATCTTGTCCACCGGAATCTGCAAGGTATAAATCCGTGGCGCAAAATTGGAAATATTTTCGCGTCCGCCGGTGATCGTGCCTTCCATTTTGTCCAGAATGTACATGCGGCCGCGCTTCGCCTGCTCCAGCGCTTCATGCATGATCTTGGACGTGATGCCCATGACCTTGATGTCCATCTGCAGGGCGGTAATGCCTTTGCGCGTCCCGGCGACTTTAAAATCCATGTCGCCGTAGTGGTCTTCCGCTCCGGCAATGTCCGTCAGGATGGCGTAGGAGTCTTCTTCCTTCACCAGTCCCATCGCCACGCCCGCCACAGCCGACGACAGCGGCACGCCCGCATCCATCAGCGAGAGTGACGCTCCGCACACCGTCGCCATCGACGACGATCCATTCGATTCCAGAATGTCTGAAACCACGCGCATGGTGTAAGGCCACTTGTCCACTTCCGGCAGCACCGCGGAAATCGCCCGTTCCGCCAGCGCTCCATGTCCAATCTCGCGCCGGCCAACGCCGGTCATGCGGCCTACTTCGCCGACCGAGAACGGCGGGAAGTTGTAATGCAGCATGAAGCGTTTCTTGGTCTCGCCTTCAAAGCGTTCAATTCTCTGCGCGTCATCCGGCGTGCCCAGCGTGGTGGTTACCAGCGCCTGGGTTTCGCCGCGGGTAAAGATCGCGGAGCCGTGAGTGCGCGGGAGCACGCCCACCTCAATCCAGATATCGCGAATCTGGTCAAACGCGCGCGAGTCCGGGCGCTTCCGTTCTTTGGTGACCTGCTCGCGGAAGATCCGTTCGCGCAGCAGCTCGTAATATTTTGATAGTTTGGCCGCGGCTTCGTCATCGCCTTCCGGCAGCTCGGCTTTCAGCGCCTTCTTGATTTCGCGGACCTTCTGATAGCTCTCATGCTTCGGATGTTTGGCGGTATCCAGCGCGTCTTTCAACTGGTCGCCGACCTTCTTCATCAGCTGGTTATAGTATTTCTCGTCGGTCTCCGGCGCCGCGACTTCCAGCTTCTTGTTTCCGCCGCGCGAGGCCAGATCGCTGATCGCCGCGCAGATCTTCTTGATCTGCTCATGCGCAAACTCAATCGCGTTCAGCACCTGCTCTTCTGAAACTTCCTTCGCCCCTGACTCCACCATCACAATGCCTTCAGCCGTACCCACCACCATGATGTTCAGCAGGCTGTCGCGCATCTCTTCATACGTCGGATTCACCACCATCTGGTCGTTCACCAGGCCAATGCGCACCGCGCCCACCGGACCGTGGAAGGGAATCTCAGACAGGGTCAGGGCGGCAGAAGCTGCGTTGATGGCCAGTACGTCCGGATCATTTTCCGTGTCGGCGGAAAGCACCAGGGCAATCACCTGGGTCTCATTGCGGAAGCCTTCCGGGAACAGCGGGCGGATGGGACGGTCAATCTGGCGGGCGGTCAGCACTTCGCGTTCCTGCGGACGGCCTTCGCGCTTGATAAAGCCACCGGGAATGCGTCCCCCGGCGTAGGTGTATTCGCGATAATCGACGGTGAGGGGAAAGAAATCTATGCCTTCGCGGGGATCGGGCGAGGCGCATGCCGTGCCCAGTACAACGTTATCTCCCTGGCGCACAATGGCCGAACCTTGCGCCTGTTTTGCTAAATGACCTGTTTCTAATTGGAGGGTTTTGCCGCCTGCAAGTTCAACAGTGGCTGTCTGCTTCATCAGTTCCTCATTTCCAGGAGGACCAGCAGTCTGAATTCAAAAAGAGAGCAACTTTGCGTACACGACAGGGGGAAACACACGTCTCCCACCGGCGCTAGACGACCGTTTTTCCGCTCGATCTCGATCGATTATTTACGGATGCCAAGTTTCTGGATGACGTCTTTATAACGCTCAGTATCGTACGTTTTCAGATAGTCCAGCAGGCGGCGGCGCTTGCTGACCATCATAAGCAGACCCCGCCGGGAGGCATGGTCCTTCTGGTGGCTCTTGAAGTGCTCCGTCAGCTCTCCGATACGCTCACTGAGTATGGCAATCTGGACTTCCGGGCTGCCCGTATCAGATTGATGCGTACGGAAGCGGTTGATGACGTCGGCCTTGCGCTCTCTCGCTAACACTGAATTCTGGTCGACTCCTATATCTAAATCTTGTCCTATAAGTGACTTAAAAAGAGTAACACGGAAGAGGCCAAAATGGCAAAACGGGCCTCGGCCCGTCCAGCTCTGTTTCCCGTCTCCCCCCGCGTTTCCAGAATCTCGGGTTTCGCAGTGAATCAGGTCCATCCGCGTTGATCAGTGGCAAGGTTTGGTGGTTCCAAGCTCTGGCAATTCTGCCCATCCCCCAAGCCCGCAACGGAGGCCCCCTTCTGCGCGTCCTGGGACCAGAGACAACCTCTTTCCTTCCTACCGCTTCGGATTAAGCAAATGCATTCGTAGTAGCAACGGAGGGGTACCAAATGATGAAACTCTTTAAAGTCGTAACGCTTCTGCTGCTCTGTGCCTGCTTTGCCGCAGCCCAGACGTCCACAACCACTCAGCCGAGTTCAACCGCTCAAACCGGCTCTGACATGGTCGAAAAGCCCATGCTGGAGTTTGCCAACGCCAATTCTGCAAAGGTCGCATGGACCTCAAAGCAGGGTGCCGACCTGGATCTGCACTACAGCACCGATCGCAACAATCTTCAACAGGCAGCGGTCGGCACCGTTGAGAAGATGAATGGCGACAATCACCGCGCCACTCTTACCAACCTGCAACCCAACACCACCTACTACATCACCATGACCAACAAGGGCGGACAACCGGTAGGTCCGGTCTACTCGTTTAAGACAACGGCCCAGGGCCAGCCAGCCATCCACCAGCAGGCTCTAACCCCGCAATAACTGAACCGCAACCAGGATTCACCCTGTCGCATTCGCGACGGGGTGATCTGCACCAGGCTCCGGCTAAAACCGCTGCATGATTCATTCCGCCCGCACTCATCGGCACGACCAGCGGTTTCATGACGTAAGATTTCGTGTTTCTGGGCGGCAATGCGGTTCGCTTTCGTCTCTTTGTCTCTTGTTGCCGTCGCAGCGGCCGCTTCTCGGCCGCCGCGTCACCTTACTGCGCCTCAAACAGCGTCAGCGGAACCGCATTGCCTTCGGCGACACATCCGGCATTGTTTGGATGCAGGTGGTCTCCGCTGTCGAAAGCGGGCAGCAGTTGCGTCGGATGTGCGGGGTCTCGCAATACCTCATCGAAATCGATCATCGCGTCAAACTCATGGCTGCTGCGTATCCATTCATTCACCTTCTGTCGCGCAGCTTCTTTCTCAGGATCATAAAAAGTTACCGGCGGGTTCGTGAAGAATGAATTTTCGAAGGCCGGATTTGTCGTTCCAATTACGCGCACGCCCCTTTTGTGTGCGCGCGCGATGAGTTGCCGGTAGCCGGCGATGATCTCCTCAGCCGTGACCTTTTCACTGGCCGGCGTGAATGGGAACGCCGGGAAGGCTATGTCGTTGATGCCCAGACCCACAATCACATACTTCACGCCCGCTTGCGCCAGCACATCACGATCAAACCTTGCCAGGCCCGCCTGTCCCAGCGCCGCTCCAAATGGGCTGCTTGCCTGTTTTGGGCTGTCGTGCAACAACCGGTTGCCGATGATGCCCTCATTCAGCACGCCAACCGCTTTGCCTTTCGCGTTCTGCTGCAACCGCTCCGCCAGCACGTCAGGCCATCGCCGGTTGGTGTCCACTGTGGTGCCGTCGCCATCTGTCAGTGAGGAGCCAAACGCCACAATGGCCATCGCGCCGGCGGGCGCTTCCACATCCACGCCGGTCAGGAACGGCCACGTATGGATTGATTTCGCTACCGGGAATTTCACCGCGGCCGTGGCGTCTCCTGTTTCCGCGGAAACGTAGCTCGTCTGCTTGGCCATAGAGTGGATCGTGCTGGCCTCGCTTGGGTTGGGAAGGAATAGGCTGATTGCCAGGTCTGAAAGCGCCGGCGCATCCAGCTCAACCGCGTCACTCACCGCCATCCCTCCGGCCGGGATGGTGATCAGTGGGCGTCCGTGAAATTTCAGCACGCGGTCAGAGCTCGGATCGATTTCCGCCGCCGTGGTCCTGCGCGCAATGTGCGCGGCCCCGATGACCAATGGATTCTCGCCATACGTGTTTGAGATCTTGATCCTGACCCCGCTCCCGCCGGCGCTGGTATGCACGATCAGGCGGAGGGTTTGGTTTTTGAAGGTCTGGATGTTTCCTGGCAGGAACGGCTGCGGAGCTGTCGCCCACGTGCCGATCCACTGTTTCCCATGCTGGGTCCCGGCGGCTCTTGCCGCAATGGGCTCTGTCAGCGCCAGAGTCGCGAGCGCGAAAACAAGCAGCAACCACCGGCAGCTTCGTGCCGAACTCTTGTTCCGGAATGGCCCGGATGTGCTCTGTCCCAACATCCGATTCTCCTTCTCTTTCAACTCAATCTTGTTTGGCGAAGCCAGGTTTGGAGGAGTCAGCTTGCACCGACAATGCGTGTTGTTGTTTTTAGCGGTCACCGTTTGCGCGCCGTCATGGACAATCCCGCAGCAGGAAAGCGACTGCAAGCAAGACGGCATCCTGAGTTTATTTGGACGAATTGCTGGTTCGATTGTCACCCTGATAGTGCGCGCGCCCAAGACTCTCCTTCCGAGTTCCACCCTTTACGTCACCGCCGCATCACACCTTGATAAGGAGATAAACCCAATGGCTGATAAGCAATTATCCGGACTCAAAATAGCTATTCTTACAACTGACGGTGTCGAGCAAGTGGAACTGCTGGATCCCAAAGAGGCTCTGGAAGCGGCGGGAGCAAAAGTCGTCGTCATCGCGCCGAAGTCAGGCAAGATCCAGGGGTTCAAACATCATGACAAAGCCGACTCCATCCCCGTGGACATGGAACTGGCACAGGCCAACGCGTCAGACTTTGACGCCGTGCTGCTGCCCGGTGGCGTCATCAACGCTGACGCGCTCCGAGTTGAGAAAAAGGCGCAGGAATTTGTCAGGAACATTGAGCAGCAAGGCAAGCCGATCGCGGTGATCTGTCACGGCGGATGGTTGCTGGCTTCAGCCGGCCTGGTCAAGGGCCGCAAAATCACCAGCTGGCCCACCTTGCAGGACGATCTCCGCAATGCCGGCGCGCTGTGGGAAGACCGCGAGGTTATTCGCGATCGCAACCTGGTGAGCAGCCGCAAGCCCGATGATATCCCGGCGTTCAACCGCGAATTCTTGAGCCTTCTTGCCGAGAACTCACAGAGCGGAAGAAAAGTCGCGTAGATTTTCTCTGCTTGAACTTTCAACGGGCTGCCGGTATTCACGCTGGCAGCCCGTTCTCTTTCAATATCACGTCGCTGGATCAAATCCTATTCGCGCACGACGATGAACGCGAAGCCGTCATATCCCTTGCTGCCCACAGTCTGGATGGCCGTTGCACCCACGCGCGGCTCAGCTGCCACCGCCTCGTTGAAGCGGCGGATTCCCTGAACGTTTTCGTCCTCGCTTAGCTCATCCGCCACGGCTCCGTTGCGCACCACGTTATCGGCGATGATCAGCGTACCCGGCCGCGACAACCGGAGCGCCCACGCAAAATAGTCGGCATATGCCGGCTTGTCCGCGTCAATGAAAATCAGGTCGAATGGCCCCTGGTTCTCGGCCGCCAGTTTTGGCAGCGTCTCCAGCGCTCCCCCCAGCCGTATCTCCACCAGGTCGGCAAGGCCGGCGCGGGAAATATTGGCGCGGGCGACGTCGGCATGCTTCTGCTCCGCCTCCAGCGTGATCAACCGGCCGTTGCGCGGTAATGCGCGCGCCAGCCAGATCGTCGAGTATCCGCCCAGCGTGCCTATCTCCAGGATCTTTCTTGCTCCCATGGCCTGGGCCAGCAGCATCAGCAGCTTGCCCTGGTTTGGCGCGACGCTGATCTCCGGCAATCCTTCGGCTGCGCTGGCAATCAGAGCGGCGTCCAGTTCCGCGTCGGGCGTCATAAACAGGCCGGCAATGTAGTCGTCCACTGTGCTCCACAGGTCTCGTGTCATGAATCCATTAAACAACAAAAGCAAATACGTCCGCAGCATGTGGAGTGGCGGGATTGGAGCACTTGGCGCGTCAAGCGTCTCTTGGGAAGGGATTCAATAAGGCGCGGGCGTTCCAGGACGCACAGGTGCGCGAAACGAAGCAAAAGAAAAAAACGACCGACCCACTTGGCCGTGCGACCGGGCCGTTCTGAACCCGTCCTAAGACGGTGGGAACCCGCCGCGGCTCTTTAGGCATTTCCGTACTGGCGGAACCTCGCACACCGAGCCGTAATTATACGAGTCAGGCCCCCTGTTCATTGAATGTTGGTTCATGAACGGTTACCGTTCTCACCTGCGTTGCAGGCCGGTTGTCACGACTGATGCTAAAGAAAACCCGGGCCAATGGCAAGAGGCCCTGCGGAGAAACCGCCATTCAAAAATCGAATTCGTGGATCAGCGGCGGATTTTGATCGAAGTCGCTGTAGCGAATCCATTTAGGTCTTATAAGAAAATAGACAAGTCCAGGCCAGTTGGTTCGCGACGGGCCGTCCGGCCATGCCCGAAAATAGATTTCCTGGTATTTCCGCAGTAGTGGCTCACGGAGCTCTTCTGCCGTGCCCTCATATTGGACCGTCTGTTCGCCTGCCCAGCCGAAGACGAAGGAACATGCCGGCCGGACAAGTAAATTGCTGGACTTGCGGGAAGTCTTGATGGTGTCAAAAACAATCTCAAGATCTTCTGTAATGGCAATGCCGACGAGCGCTGATTGGGGCGTTCCCTGGGGGCCTGCACTGGAAAGCACGCCGAGTTTACATTGCAGAGCAAAACGATATACATCTGCCTTGGTCATCTGAGTGGAATAGTCCGCGGCGATGCAAATGCGGCATCAGCCGGCGCGGCGTTCGTTCAGCACTTCATCCAGCGCCCCGGCCAGCTTCCCCGCGCGATGGTTGAACTCGCCGGCCAGCAGATCATATTTCTTTTTCAGGATGTGATATTCGTCGGCGATATTCAGCGCGGCCAGCACCGCCAGCCGCAGTGAATCAATGGTGGAAGTCTGCTCGGCTACATTGCGCATTTTGCCGTCAACGAACTGCGCCAGCTTGGTGATGTACTCCGCATCTACGCCGCGGAGGTTATAGACCTGGTCGTAAATTTCCACACGGATGGGCGGCGCTGCTGTCGGTTGTGTCACCAAGGCGATTTCTCCTTCATAAAACTTTTGTTGAGATGATTATCGTTCCACTTGCCGCCGGGACAAAGCAAAATCTTCCATTTTTGCAGGGCCGCTTCCGCCGCAGGGCAGTGAGTCTCTTGACGAAAAATGTCAGCCGCCAACGGCCGCCGCTGCTCAGCCACGCTTGGCTTCCACCACCACCGCCGTTCCGTAAGCCAGCACCTCGGTTACGCCCTGCATCACCTCCGTGGCGTCGTAGCGCACGCCTACCACGGCATTGGCGCCGATTTCACCGGCATGCTGCAACAGGCGGTCCAGGGCCTCTTCGCGCGTCTTTTCGCAGAGATCGGTCAGCAGCGTGATATTGCCGCCCACCAGCGTTTGCAGGCCGGCCCCAATGGTTCCGAAAATGGAGCGCGAGCGCACAATGATCCCGCGCACCAGTCCCAGGGTGCGCACCACTTCATAGCCATGCAGATCAAATTGTGTCGTGGTCATGTGGTGCGCGACGGAAGGCATGGATCAGCTCTCGGTGATCAACGTATCCATCTGCTTGAGCATTTTTTCCACGCGGGCTCGGACTTCCTCGCGCTCCTTGCGCAGGGAAACCATCTCTCCACGAAGCACGTCAAGCTCTTCTTCGCGCTGTTCCAACTGCTCGCGCAGCCGGTGAGTATCGCGTTCCGCGGCGGCTTTGCCTTCGCGCGCCGATTTCAGCAGCTCGATTGCCTTGTAGATTTTTTCTTCCAGCGCGGAAAAATCGTCGCCGCCGGCCCTTGTTTCCGTCTCTGGTTCCATTTCGCGGGCAAGTTTCAATGACATGAGTGCGCAACACCTCGGGGGATGAAGTTACTTCGGAGTATAACGCACCAGCTTGTGGATATGGATGATGATTTCGCCGGTAACCATGCACAACCCATTTTGGCCTAAGACGACCTGCTAGATTAAACTTCCAGCATGCCTATGGGACCTTCAATCGGCGGCTTTGCCTATTTTGCAGGCGCCAAGTTCCTGGGATATTCAGCATTCGTGCACTTCCTGCGCAAAAAGTGGAATGACGTTTCCACAGAGAAGCGGTGGCGTACTTTTGAAATTGGCGGCACGCGCACGTTGATCGGGGTTGGTGTCGGAATCTCCTACGGACTCCTGTTCTCTCGGATCGTAAACCTGGCTCGCATTCAGAGCGATGCATGGAGCCTGGGGCTTTTCTTTGTCCTTCTGATTCCGCTGCGTCTGGGCGAGTGGTACTGGCTACTGAGGATTGCATTCAAGCAGAAGATCCGCGCGTCTCCACAGATACCGTGGAGCCTTGGCTGGGGAACCTCGGTTTCCTACGCTCTCGACGTGATAGGTGTCGCAGCAGCTTTTGTCCTGCCGGGCGGCATGTGGGTGTGTTGATCTGCTCATCCTTACGCCGACCGCCGGTCCAACTTTTCCATCTGTCCGCCTTCACCACTGCCGGTGAAGTCGGTGAGGCCGGCAACGGCTGCTTTCGCAATGCCCTGGATCCGGAAAAAGCGCGACTCCGGTTCGTCTTTGAAACGCAGCATATCCGGCAGGCTCGCCACCATGCCGCTCAACCCGAAATCGATTGTGCCGTGAGTTTCATAGCTGATCTTATCCATCACGCCTCCCGGGTAATCGGTGCACAGGGCGGTAATGGTCTCTGCAGTGCCGCACACCAGGGCGCCCACAGCCGCGCGCTTATTGCGCTTCCAGAAGAATGCCGCCATACCGAAGAACGATGCCGCCATCGCATAGTCGATGATGGCATGGGCTTTGGGGCTGATCACCTTGGGCATTTTATTCGTGGCTAACTTGGCGGCTTGATCAAGAATCGGCATTGTCTCTCCAGAAAATGGCTGGCCTTTATAGAGATGGAAGGCCGGGAAGGGAAGTTGTCTTTTAAAGCAGCTCCGGAAGCAGAGCCACGCCATCCTTAGCGCGCGCGCACGCATTCCAGAGAACGCTCATACCCAATCCAGCAGCATGGTTGGAACCAGGCAGATTTCAGCGAAAATTTTCTTGACACAACCAAAGCCATGCACTATACATAGCAATACAAGGTATATGGCGTTACTTAGGAAAGAGCCCAAATCCGAGCCCACGGAGAAGTGGGAAGCGCAGTTGCGCAAGGGATGTCTGGAACTGGCCATCCTGGCCTGCCTGTGGGAGAAGCGGCTGTATGGCCTGGAGATCCTGCGCGGGCTGGAAGCCGACTCCAACCTGGTGCTGGCCGAGGGCACCGTCTATCCCATCCTGGCCCGGCTCAAAGAGGATGGCCTGTTGCAATCCGAGTGGGTTGAAGCCGATGCCGGCCACCCGCGCAAGTATTACTGGCTCACCGCCCCCGGCCGCCAGAAAGTTGTCTCCATGGCGCAGTTCTGGAACGGCTTTGCCGCCAACCTGAATTCGCTGCTGAAACCGGTATTGAACGGGAAAGGACGTTCGTGAAACCTATGACTTCCAATCCAACGACTTCCAATCAGGCGACCTCCAGCCAGACGAGCGCCAATCAAATGATCGAGAGCTATTTTGCCGCGCTCTCTCACCAGCTTGCCGACCTACCGCAAGCCAAGCGAGATGAAGTTGTGCGCGAGCTGCGGGCCCACGTGCTGGACCGGCTGGCGCAGCCCACGCCGCCCACCAGCGACGACTGCCGCGCCGTGCTCAAGGCCATGGGAACGCCTGAGGAGATTGCCCGCCAGTATCGGGTCGAACTGCTGCTGAAGCGCTCGGCCTGGAAGATCGCCCCCTGGAGCGTGCTGCGCACCCTCTCTCGCTGGACCCTCACCGGCATTCAGGGTTATATCGTGTTTGTGATCGCGATGATCGGCTACACCATGGGGATCGCCCTCTACATCACCGCGCTATTCAAGCCGTTGTTCCCCCACAATATCGGGATGTTTGTGAGCGACCACGCAATCAATCTCGCCCGCTTTCCTGACCCGCCGCCCGGGACAGAGATGCTGGGCGCGTACTACGTTCCCATCGCCGTCGCCGCCGGCTATTTATTTACGCTGGTAACCACCGTGTCGATCCGCGGAATTGTGAGGAAGTTCGGAAGATTGAAGCAGAAAATTTCTGGCATCGCCGTCTCAGCCTACTAAGGCCGCACCCAGATGCCGTTTATTCAACACCGCGGGCTCGAGATCCAGAGAACGTTAGAACAAGCGGCGCCACAAAAGACCACGGCGAGAAGACTAGTGCCCTAATTTGTCCCACACCTGCCAGAAGGCCTTCATCTCTTCCGGCTTTCCCAGGGAAACGCGCGCGAACGTGTCCATCGGCGGGAAAGGCCGTCCGATGCGGATATTATTTCGCTTGAAATGATCGATCACCGTGCGAATGGGCCGTTTGGTATCGAACATAACAAAATTGGTCCAGGAGGGAATCACACCCAGTTTGCGCGACCGCGCCTGGCCCATGAAAGCGTCGCGGTCAAAGCCGTTGCGCAGTACCGCCATCTTGTGTTCGTCGTCATGGCTCAGGGACGTGAGAGCGGCACGCAGCGCGAGAATATTTGTGCTGTCCTCCAGCTTGTGCGGAGCCATCATTTTGATCGTGTCCGGAGCAGCCACGCCATATCCCAGCCGCAGTCCCGCCATGCCATAAATCTTGGAGAAGGTGCGGGCCACGACCACGCGCTCATCGTTGACCGGCGTTTGCAGGAATGAAATGTAGTCGGCGGAAACCGGCACAAAGTCGTGATAGGCCTCATCCATCAGAACATACGTGTTGGCCGGCAGGTCGCGGATAAAATTCTCCAGGCTGCGCCGCGGGGTAAGGCTGGCCGTGGGATTGTTGGGATTGCAGATATAAATCAGCCCGCCCTCCGGACCAACGGCTGCCGCCATTTGCGCCAGTTGATGCGCAAAACTTTCAGCCAGGGGAATCTTCACCACCTCTGCTTTGAGCGTTCGCGCGTAGGATTCAATTGCCTCGAAGGTCGGCGTGGCCGTGACCAGCTTTTTGCCCGGGCCGGTAAACGCCGCAGCAGCGACTCTCAATATCTCCGTAGATCCCGCTCCCAGCAGGATGTGGTCTTCTTTTACCTTGTGCACGGCCGCAAGGCGCGAGATCAGCGCTTCCGCGCCGCGG
>DASTPO010000282.1:0-4519 GCA_035762225.1 Candidatus Angelobacter sp. | reverse complement strand
GGTGTATAACACGCCGGTAAAGTGGGGCTGCCCTTATGATTGCGGGCTGTGCACGGACCACGAGCAACACTCCTGCCTGACGCTGGTGGAGATCTGCGATTACTGTAACCTGCGCTGCCCTGTCTGTTACGCCTCCAGCGGTCCGGAGCGGCAGCAATTCCGCGATCTGAAGCTGATCGAGAAGATGCTGGATGCAGTGGTGCGGAACGAGGGCCGGCCAGATGTAGTGCAACTCTCCGGCGGCGAGCCCACGATGCATCCTGATTTTTTCACCATTGTGGAGATGGCCAAGGCCCGCCCGATTCGCCATCTCATGGTGAACACAAACGGTGTCCGCATCGCCCAGGATGAGGAATTTGTGCGGCGTCTGGCGGCGTGCGCTGAGGACTTTGAGGTCTACCTCCAGTTTGATTCCTTTGAGCGCGAAGCATTGATGGAGCTGCGCGGCGCCGACCTGCGGCGCGTCCGCGAACAGGCCCTGGAGAAGCTGAACTGCCATGGGATTTCGACCAACCTGGTGGTGACGCTGAAGAAGGGGCTCAACGACCATGAGATTGGAAAGACAATCGATTACGCTCTGCAACAGCCGTGCGTGCGCGGCGTGACCTTCCAGCCAATCCAGGATGCCGGACGGCTGGAGGATTTCGATCCCGCCACCGGCCGGCTCACGCTGACTGAGGTGCGCCGCAAGATTCTGGAGCAGACATCGATATTCCGTCCGGAAGATATCATTCCGGTGCCGTGCCATCCTGATGCGCTCGCCATGGCATACGCACTCAAATTGGATGGCCGGGTGACGCCGCTAACCTCCATGGTGCCGCCCGAGGTGCTGATCAACGGCGCGGGCAACACGATTCTTTACGAGCAGGAGAACGCGGTCAGGGAAAACCTGTTCAAGCTTTTTGCCACCAACCACTCGCTGCAATCGGGCGCGGGGAGCTTGCGCGAGCTGCTGTGCTGCCTGCCCCAGGTAATGGTCCCGGACACGATCGGCTACAACAATGTTTTTCGGGTCATCATCATGCAGTTCATTGACGCGCATTCATTCGATGTTCGCTCGGTCAAGAAGACCTGCGTGCATATCGTGCATCCTGACGGGCGGCTGATACCGTTTGATACCTACAACCTCTTCTATCGCGACCACCTGGAAGCAGAGCGGCTTGCGCCGCTGCGGCAAAGCATGGAAGGCCTGATGGGAGTGCCGGCACGAAATTGAGGAAATACACTGATCAGCTGCGACCCGATATGCGCGAAGGCGGAGCCTGCGGTAGATGCAAAAATCCCGCCTTGCGGCGGGACCTCTGCTTAACGTCGATCGTTACTCCGCTTGGCCTGTGACGGTCTAGCGATATTTGGCTCTGGGGTCGAGCGCTGGATTTGTCTGGGCCGCAAGGGCAGCACGCTGTTTGCGGAATTCCGGCACCACCAGCGCCTGCTCAATCAGCGGAACGTTGAGCGATGCCAGCTTGCCGGCCAGACGGCGCGCGTTACCCTCCTGGCCATTTTTCTGGTAGGCGGTGATCAGGTTGCGCATGGAGATGGCGTTGCTTTCATCCTCTTCCAGCTGGTTGACGGCTTCCAGGTAGTTGCCGTCGGCCAGAGCGACCGCGCCGGCAGCGCCGTGGACAGCGGATTCCATCAGGCCATCGCCGCCACTGGCGTCAGCCAGGGTGTGAAGCTGTTTGAGCGTGGCTGCCGCCAGCTCTTTGTTGCCATCCAGCTCAGCGCGCTCCACGCGTGTACGCAACACCAGGGCCATCTCCTGATTGAGCAATGACTGCGGAACCTTGTGTCCTTCATGCAATGCGGCTTCAGCCTTGGCCAGCAGATGCATGGATGCCGCCGATTCTTTCTGGTACAGCGACATGCTGCGATAGGCTTCTGCCTCAAGGTTGGCAAAATCGCGGGCATGGGCCTGTTCGGCTACCGCGTTGAAGGCGTTGTCGGCGGCGGCCAGGTTGTCTTCACGAACGTAGCTGGCGGCCGATTGCAGGCCCCAGGTAACTTTTTGCACGGCCGAGCCGCTGGCGATGGCTTTGGCATATTCTTCGCGCGCGCGGGCCTGATCGCCCATGAGCGCGTAGGTATCGCCCAGCCCAAGCTGCGATTCATGGAATGTGGGATCGATCTTGAGCGACATGCGGTAATGCGTCAGCGCGTCCTCAAAACGGCCGGACATGCGCGAGATCTCGGCAAACGAATCCTGCGGGTTGGGTTCATTGGGGACCAGTTCGGTATACCGCTTAATATCTGCAAAAGCTTTTTCGAAGTTGCCCTGCTTGGCGTAACAATAGGCCGCTTCGTTCCAGGCATCGGCAAATGCAGGATCGATTTCAATGGTGCGCTCGAACATGGCGATGGCGCGACCAGACTGGTTCTGGTTCAGCTGCAGCCACCATCCTGCCAGCCAGTGCAGATGCTTGTCTTTAGGATATTTTTCCAGGGCTTCATTCATGGCCTGGATGGCGGGAATCCAGTGCGCCTGGGTGGCGTTAGCCAGCCAGTCAACGACCAGCTTTTCTTCCGGGCCGGCGCTCTCACGCGCGGCCAGGGCTTTTTCCCGCTCCGCAACCTGCTCGGTCGGGTCTTGCGAGAAGAAGGTCAGGAAAATGTGTCCCAGGGCAAACTGGGGATCGGCCTGCACGGAGGCGCGGAAATTCGCCAGGCCGTCTTCGATGTGCAGCATCTCCATCTTGTGCAAGCCCTTTTCAAACAGGACGTGCGCCTGCGGCGATTTGGTGGAGATATGCATGCCCGTGGGCGTGTCATGGGCAAAGGCGACGGCGCAGAACGCGAAGACTACCGGAACCAGAAAGCGAAGTTTGTTCGGACCCATTTTCGAAACTCCTTTGGCTACTGCCGCAGCGCCTGAGGCTTCGCGCGGCGTTCAAGTCAGTTGCCTTTCAGAAAATATCCCTGCTCCAGCGGAAGCTTGCCATCCACCTTGAGCACGTTGACGCGCCCGTTGATGGAATAAACGTCCACCAGGCCCACGGCTCCTGGAATGGATTCCACGGATTTCAACAGCTCATCTTCCGAGCGGACCATGATCACGCCGGTCTTATGCGCGGCCAGCAGCGCTTTAAATTCGTCGGGATTCATGTGGTAGAGCTTTTGGATTGCGGTCTGCATGTCGGGCGAAGACGGGTCGCGCATAACCAGGATCACGGGCCGGCCATCGGGCCACTTGTGACTGTCAAACTTGAAGACTTTGGTCAGATCGGCCGCCGACATTCCACCCATACTGTTGGTCTTGTCCACGATCACAGCCAGTTGCTTGGCTTCCGCGGACACTCCAAGGCAGCCTGCCATGATCAACAAGACACAAAAACGGCTTCCAATGGTCATGACTCGGCAGTTTATGCCGGAAGTTTAGGGAACATAAGATTACTGAGGTAATAGGCTCTTTACTTGCAATAGGTTGGGGGACGGCGTGACGCGCTTTTTTTGGTACAGCTTGCGGATGCGGCCAACTATCGAAAGTCCTTGCAGTTCCTTGTACGACTTTCACTGCCATCTGCGACGTGCGATGCGTGGTAGCCGGACCAAGGTCATCTAGGGGCGGCTTCTATCCGGTGATACGCTGAGCGGCATCCTGGAGGAAGTATGCGGACCATCCTTATTGCTTTGGCATTGGCTGTGGGCGCGAGCGCACAACAGCCTGATCAGAATCAGCCTTTTGACGTGAACGGCGTGCAGCTGGGATCGGCCTTTTCTGATTGGCAAAAAGGCCCTGGCGCCAAGTGCACCTACTTCATGGATGTGGAGCCAGATGTTGCTTCTTACCGGTGCCCGGACCTGGTCTACGCCGGAGTTCAGGTGCAGGAGACGGTCAGTTTCTATCATGGGCGGCTCATCAACTTTTATCTGGTCGCTTCGCACAAGGATTTCGCCAGCCTGCGCGCAGCCATGAAGGAGAAGTTTGGACAGCCATGGCGGACTGAACAAAAAGTCTACTCTCTAAACGGAATCACTCTAACGGGAGAGCACAACCGCTGGTCGAATGGGACCACGTCACTCAATCTGGCGGAATTCAGTCCTGACCGCGACCATACCCTGCTGTTTTTTTCGAATGTTGAGGTCATGGCCGACAAAACAAAAAGCGCCAAAGCCAAGGCCGGCGGATTGTAATCAGGCTTTTTGCGCAGGAGTCTTCGACGGAGTTCTGGACTTGGTGATGACGGCTGTGTAGCGGATCCCATCCTCTTCCAGAATTTTCCTGATCTCCCATCCTGTGCCCGCGAGGATTTCGCCCATTTCTTTTTGCGAGACCAGTAGATAATCCAGCCACGGGCCGACAATGTTCTCGTGTCGAATTCTGAATCGCAGCTGGCCGGACATGCGTCCGCGCCGGCGGTTCCAACGCTGATAGTCGAGATGGAGCTTCGCTTTGGTCCGGTAAGGATCAACAGCTTCCGCAATGATCTGGCCGCTTGCGGCGGTGATCCTGTGCAACTTCCGGAGCAGCCGTCTGGCCTTCTGAAATCCGCCGAAGAGGCCGAAATTGTTGCCCATCATC
>DASTPO010000281.1:0-15044 GCA_035762225.1 Candidatus Angelobacter sp. | reverse complement strand
TTTCTAAGGCAATCCACGCGTCAGGATAGGATTGGCCCTGAAAAAACACCAGGACAGTGTTTCGCCTTCCGCCACCCAGATGAACCCGCTACCCTCGAGATACTCTTGCGCGAAGTGGCATGCAACCTCTAAGCTTGCACGCTATGCGTCGAAACATTCTGCGTACATTTTCCGCCGTATTGGTCTTCGCCGGCCTCGGCTTTTCCCAGCAACCCGCGCCTGATTTCTCGGCTGCCCAGGCTGAAGGAATCAAATTCCTGGGTGAGCTGGTCAAGATCGATACCAGCAATCCTCCCGGCAATGAAGTTCGCGCCGCTGAATACATTAAGAGCGTGCTGGCTGCGAATGGAATCCAGGCCCAGATCTTTGAATCGGCCCCGGGGCGAGGCAATCTCGTCGCCCGTCTTAAAGGCAATGGCAAGAAAAAGCCGCTGCTGCTGATGGGACATCTCGACGTCGTGGGCGTGGAGCGCGACAAGTGGACCGTGGACCCATTCGGGGCCACCATCAAACACGGCTACCTCTACGGCCGCGGCTCGGTCGACGACAAGTCCATGGACGCCGCCAACCTGGAGGTCTTTCTGCTGCTGCATCGCCTCAAAGTTCCGCTCGACCGTGACGTTATCCTGCTGGCCGAAGCCGGTGAAGAGGGCACCAGCCAGTTCGGCATCGACTTCATGGTGGAAAAGCATTGGGACGAAATTGCCTGTGAATACGCGCTCAACGAAGGCGGCGACGTCCCTGAAGAAGACGGCAAGGTGCAGTACGTGGCGGTTTCCACTACGCAGAAAGTTCCCCGAGGGTTTTCCCTGGTGGCCCATGGCACCAGCGGCCATGGCTCTGCGCCGCGCCTGGATAATGCGATTGCGCATCTGGCCGCGGCCGTGGACAAGGCTGCGCGCTGGGAAGCGCCGATGCGACTGAATGAGACCACGCGCCGCTTTTTCCAGGAGATGGCTAAGATCAGCGTGCCGGAGCGCGCCCAGCTTTATTCCCATGTGGACGATCCCGCGGTCCAGCAGAAGCTGCACGAAATTCAGCCTTCGTACTACTCCATGCTCCGCACCTCGCTGGTCCCCACCATCATCAAGGGTGGCTTCCGCTCCAACGTAATTCCCGCCGACGCCGAAGCGCGCTTTGACGTTCGCGCCCTGCCTGACGAAAACATGGACCAGCTGAAGGCGGCATTGACGAAAGTGATCAACGATCCCGCCATCACCATCGTTGACCAGGAAAATGTAAGCGCGCGGCCGGCTACCGCGCCCTCCGGGCTGGATACGGATGGCTTTCACGCGCTGGAGCGCGCCGGGCAGAAAGTTTTTCCCGGAGTGCCCACAGTTCCCATTATGCAGGTAGGCGCAACGGATTCAGCGCAGCTTCGCGCCAAAGGCGTGCAAGCGTATGACATTGGCACCGTGCTGAGCCAGGAAGATCTCAAGCGCATTCACGGCAACGATGAGCGCATCCAGATAGCCGGCTTTGGCAAGTTCGTGCAATTTATTTTCACCGCGACCGTCGATCTTGCCGGGGCCAACAACTCCGCGGGGACCAGATAACCCATGGACTTCAGCGGCCGCCGCGTGTGGATCACCGGCGCATCTTCCGGCATTGGCGAAGCTCTGGCCAACGCCTTTCACGGCGCAGGCGCCCGGCTGGTTCTTTCCGCCCGGCGTGAAGACGAGCTCAGGCGCGTGCAGGCAGCGTGCGGCGGCGATCCTAACACCAGGGTGCTGCCGCTCGACGTAACTGACTCCGCGGCGTTGCCGGAGAAGGCGCGCGCCGCACTCGCGATCTTTGGCGGCATCGACATGCTGGTGCTCAACGCCGGCATCACGCAGCGCTCGCGCACCCGTGAGACCGACGAAAGCGTCTATCGCCGCCTGATGGAAGTGAACTTCTTTGCTCCGGAGGCCATGGCGCGGGCCGTGCTTCCTTCCATGCTGGCGCAAAAGAGCGGCCACCTGGTGGTGATCTCCAGTGTCGCCGGCAAGTTTGGCGTGCCCATGCGCTCGGGATACTCTGCGACCAAATTCGCTCTGCACGGCTTCTTTGAGGCCCTGCGCGCGGAAGAAGAGCGCAACGGAATCCATGTCACCATGGTCTGCCCGGGTTATATCCGCACCGACATCAGCCTCTCTGCTCTGCGCGGCGACGGGCGCAAGCATGCCAAGATGGACTCTGAACTGGCCCATGGCATGCCCGTGGAAGAATGTGCGCGCCGTATACTGCGCGGGGTCGCGCGCAGGAAGAATGAGCTCGTGGTGGGCGCAGCCCGGGAAAGGACCCTGGTCTATCTCAAGCGCTTTTTCCCAGACCTCCTGACCCGGATGATCGGCAAAGCGGGTTAGTGCTGTGACAGCAGCCTGCTGCTAGCGCCCGGCCCAAGACTCGTTAGTGGTGTTTCGGAAATGTGCTGCTAGCGCCCGGCCCAAGCTCGTTAGTGCTGTTTCGGCAATGCGCTGCTAGCGCCCAGCCCCTGCCTTGCTTAGAATGCAGTTCCAATGCTGCGATTGTGTGAGATCGCAGGGCGCTGGTAAAATCGAACCAGCGTATTCGTCCACCGCACATGGGGCTATAGCTCAGCTGGGAGAGCGCATCGTTCGCAACGATGAGGTCGTCGGTTCGATCCCGACTAGCTCCACCAAATTTTGGCTCAATATTTTCAACCCAGTGGAGCGTCACCGCAGAGGCCGTGCGGACCGCACTTCTTTAGCTCTCCTTGCAGTGCTTGACCACGCGCTTGCTATTGGATGGCGGCCTCTTTCGGGAGCACCGGCATTTTCTTTGCCGCCAGGGTAAACAGCATGATGGTCGCCGCCACCGGCGCCAGTGCGATTCCCACTCCTAGGAATAATTTTTGCTCCTGTAGGTCAGCGTCTGCTGTGTGCGTCGGCGATTCCATTGGTACAACGAATACCCCTGAACCTAATCTCACGTCGTTCATATATTTTTGTAGCCGCCCGGAGTATCTCCTAGTCAGACGCGATCGGAAAACAAGTTCTCAGATCAAACCTGATCGACCGCTACTATCCGGTTCGCGTTTTGGCCCTCGTCGTTCGCCAAAGCTAACGGTTGCGAAATGCGGCCGCTGGCTAGGCAATCGTCGAGGAGATCGGCAAACAGCACACGCCTTTTAGCGGGGGCGGTCACTCAACGTTTGGAAAATTTTGGATTGGGACAAACGGCCATTACCGGTCGCGTGTCCCCGCGCGGAGATTGCGAGGATCTTCAAACCACAACCACCACCACATCGAGGAGAAAAGATGAACCAGCAAGAAACAAAAGCGGGAAACAGCGGAACAAGCTCAAACGTGAATCAATCCATAAACGATGAAGCGTCCACCATCAAGCCGTCTACCAACCGGAGAGCAAAGGCAATGATGAACCGCCAACGCTCCGGGAAAGCGACCCAGCTGGTGCTGGCGATCGCCCTTCTGCTGGCCTGCTTTGTGCCCGTACAGGGACAGGTTCTGGCCACGCAGAGAGCGGGCTTCGGCCTGCCAGCCAACCAGGTGGCGGCGCCGAACACGCCCGGCGGCGGAGTCGTGGTGGGCAGCTTTTTCTACGCCACTGACGCGGTGAACGGATTCCGCCACTACCTGCCCGCCGATCCCACCAACCCCGATCCGGTCAACAGCGGCATCCTAGCCTTTGACAACAATCTCAATGACGGCATGAGCCTGGGCGGAGCGGCTGTGTGCATCCCGTTCTGCAAGACGGCGCAGGTTGCGTACGACGGCAACCAGACCGTTTGGGTAACCGCATACGATCAGCAAAAAGGCCAGCCCGGATCGGTGACATTTCCCGGCGTGCACCGGGTGGTGATCGATCCTCTCACCGGCTTCCTGGAATGGCAGGGACCGATCGCGCCGAACGGCGGACTGGGCGGCAACCAGCCTGTATCCATTGCTCTGGGTCCTGACGGCAATCTCTACGTGGGCTTCCAGAAGAACGGCAACGTGGTGCGCGTTACCAATCCGCAGGCGCTGGCGGGCGATCCAAACTTTCCGCAGATCGTGCAGTCGGTAGGCACATCGCCCAACGGGCGGCCCATTCACGCCCTGGCGTTTGTGGGGCCTGATCTCTATCTGGCTACTGCGGACGGTCTCTCCGTTATCAGAAGCGCCGTGGCCAAGACCTGCCTGGGCGGTTGCAACGCGGTCCACATCTCGGATGGCTTCAGCGGCGTGGACCATGTCGGCCTGGTATCTGATGGCCTCAATCGCCTGTACATGTCGATCAACGGGCAGGGCGTGTTCCGCTTCACAATTAATCCTCAATCAACAACTCTGATCTCGACCGGCGGAACGTCGCCTGGCGGCGCCGCTTTGACCTACGCCTTTGTCGGCGGGCACACCAACATGTTATTTCTGGACCGTCTGGGGAACCTGTGGGTCGGTGACGACATCGGCGACGGACGCCTCAACTTCCAGGGCCGCATCTTTTACATCTCCGCGGGCCAACTCGCAACCATTCCGTGATCCTGCCGCGTACTCAGGGCCACCGCTGGAGCGGTGGCCCATCAAACTGATTGGTGATCTATTACACCTGGCTCTTTTCTATGGCTTCACCGTGCCTGTCGAAGATACTGATAGCAAATCTGCCAAAAAACTTCCAAGTAAGACCAAACAAAGCATCCAGTTCTCCCCGGTGCTTTCAGAGCTCAAGCTATGAGAGCATATGCAGTTGCTTCGGTGGGCGAGGTGAGTTGCGAAAATCGACGCGGAGGAGGAAAAGTAATGGGCCGCCTTTTGAGCACAGTCACAATTTTTATAACGGTTTTTGCCACAGCCCTTGGCTCGGCTCAAGCTACGCATTCCGAGTGCAATCCTGGCCCCGTCTCGATTCCGTTCTTGACCAAGCCCGGCGAGGGTTGGGACGTGAGCTTTGCACAGCAAGCAAAGGCGATCAGGAACGGGCCGTATATCCTCAGCGATGGCAAAGACGCGGGCTTCCAATTCGTGGAATACGAACTCAAAAAGCAAGTGATCACGTTGCCACACATCGAAGTAAACCCGTGCAATCACACCGGAATTATCCGAGACTGGCATATGATCCCCAAACAGGTGATCGGCTACCAGAAGAACGGCCGGGTGTTTGCATATCGAGTGTGGGTCCAGATGGTGGCCGGCCCGGGCCCTGATTCACCGGTTATCGGCTCCAACACTCACGTGATCTTTTATGACATGCACGGAGACGGAGTATTCGATAGCGTGCGACTCGGATCGGGTATCGAGACGCCAACGGTTCCCGACTGGGTAAAGACCGTTACCGGCAAGAACGCTGACACCGGGGCGCAAAAAGCGGCGATCTGATGGCCTCTCCGCGGCGAACGCGGCGTGCTATCGGGAAACACCATGAGCAACATGGTCCGGACTGCCCAATTTTGCCAGCTCCACGCTATAGTTTGTTTCTAATGAGTCAAGACTATCCCCCTTTGTTGTTGGTATTGGAGCGCGCCCGCTGATATGCGATGATGGGGCGGCATGGTTCGATTCTCTTGCCCAGCAGGAGTATGTAAACCTTATGGAAAGTGATTGGTTTGAAATCAAGCAGATTGCCGGCAAACCGAGTATCCGGTATTCGAAGTTTCGATCTCCACACTTCTTTGTTACTTGTGCAGAGGTTAAGGCACAGTGGCCGCGGTGGAGCCTGGAAGAACGAGTGGAATTCATGTCTGCTTACTCAGTAAAGAAGGACGTTTCAAACGAAGATTTATGCATCATGGACTTCCTGATGGAGAAGTCTGACGAATACACCCCCTCGGTCATGGCCTGTAGCCTCACTCGACATCCGAACCGAACCAAGGTGATTGAATATCTTTCTGAATCCTTGAAGCAGCCTGGAATCAAAGCCAACCAGCTACGTGTACTCGGAACCACGGGCAGTTCGACCGCCGCCAATGAGATTGAAGCGTTTGTGCAGCGTTTGACCGCAAGTCCGAACCGAAACTCGTGGGAGAATTACGATTATGTCTACGCATGCTGGGCTCTGAGCAAACTAAATCGAAAACCCCCGCAGTCCGTCGAGGAACTTGTATCCAGTTCTGATGAAACTCTGGCGGAGCCGGCCAAGGCCCTGCTGGAAGGCACCAACTCCGAATGGTGGTTGCGCTCCGCCGGCAATTGAGTGGGGCAGGGATGGCAGTAGAACGGGCGGGCCAAACCTCGTCTTACTAAACTCGCGGTGACCTACTGTTGCATAAGAGCGTCCTTTTTCCTCTTGCATCCAGAGCCAGGTGGTGGGCAGCAAGACTTTCAATCTCGCAGGCGGTCCTGAGCACATTTAAGCGCATGCCACCATCTACGCCCCGATAGCCTTCAGCCGTCACGGATGAAGATTGGGCTGTCGCTTCGGCGACAGCCCGCTGTTTTTGCTCTAATGCAACTTCGCGTACTCGGCTTGGGCTTGTTTCAGGATGGGGATGTCAGGATCAGCGTCTTTCCAAAGCGTGAGAAAATCGTTGTAGGCAGCTAAAGCACGACCGCGCGCCGCAGCGGAATCGGCTCCTTGCGAAGTTGTCGCTTGCAGCGCGTTTGCCCGGGCCGCGCCCAGATGGGCCAGTGCGCCCGTCCAGCAGTTCCAGACCATTCCGCTGTGATCGAGAATCTTCTGGAATTCGGCGGCTGCTTCTTTGCCCCGGCCAGCCCCGAGATAAGCATTGCCGCGAATGTAGGTAGGGTAGAGACAAGTGGGATTGGCTGTGAACCGCATTTCACCGTACTCAATTGGGGAAACACTTTGCGGGTCGTTGATGATGTATGCCTTGTTCTTGCCGCTGATCGCCAGTTGTGTCCGAATCGCAGCCAGCCAGAGCGATTGTACCTGGGTGTCGAGCGGGAAGCGCCGGCCGAGGTCTTGCGCCAGGGTTTCGGCCCGCGACGCATCGCCCGCCAGGGCAAACGCCAGCGCAGTTTCGGCCTCAATACCCTGGCTGGTGGGAGAAAGCTTCAATGCTTTTGCCGCCGTCTGCCGCGCTTGCTGAGCATTGCCAAAGGCGGCCTCACGCACTGCGGCATTGGCCAGCCAGACTGCTCCGCTCTCCCTGCTGTCAGACCGTATCGCAGATGCCACTGCTCGCGTGGTAAGTTCACGCGAGACGCCGAGATGGCCTTGATATGCCTCCGTATCGCTGGCGAGAGCCAGGCCCATGTGCTCTTCGGGCCTTCCCGCGAACCACTTCTGTTGCTCGGCCATCGCGGCCGAATCCGCCCGGTGGAAGGCAAGAGCGTATAGAACAATGCGGAATGGGTAACCGTCCATTTTTTTGCCCTGCGCCTCATCGATGACAAGCCGTGAGTCATCGAAGCGCTGCATGGCAAGCGTATAAAGGGCGAGGTTTCCGTAGGCATCGTAGGACGGGCCAAGACGCAATGACCGGCTTGTGATCTCACTGGCCTTTTCATACTGACCTTCCAGAGCGTAGACAATGCCAAGAGATGCAACCGGCCCTTCGCCACGGGGATAGAGTTCCATCCACCGCTCATAGGCGGCGGTAGCCTTGTCCAGTTCCCCGGTTACAAACAAGTAGTAGTCGCCGGCGATCGCCAGTCTCTCCCACTCGCTGACATGCCCCTGCAATTGAAATGCCCTGGTGTAGTACTCGCTGGCCCGGTCTTGCTGGCCCAGGGCGGCGTAGACCACGCCCAACACCTTGTGGCAGATCGCAAAATCAGGATCAAGCTGGACGCCGCGCTCAAAGTAAGGAAGGGAATCGAGCGGTCCCTTCTCCATGTAAGTCTTCACGCCGAGGCTGTACATTTTCAGGGCTTCCAGTGAAGGCGTGGTGGCCCGTACCAGCGGTACATCAAACTTCTGCACCGAAGCCAGCGATTCCCCGAGTTCAGCTCGCAACTTCGAGGCCGCCGCGCCCAGCGCATCCAGCACCTTCTCCCTGGATGCGGCGAAGGACTGCTCCTCCGCCAGTGTGTCTCCGCTCCGGCAATTCACCGCCTTCAAATCCAGCACATATCGGTTGCCCAGCGTGCCAATCGACCCGGCAAGATAGGCTTTGCTTCCGGCCCGTTGGCAAAGCTCACGAGTTACTTCGCCGGTCAGCCGCGTGCCTGCGGGGCGTGTCATCTGCTGCAACGTCCCTGCGATCGCGCTCTCGGAAAGCAGGGTAAAGAAAGGTGACTGCTGCAAAGAAAGGCGTAGCGCCGTCTCCAGAACGTCATCGAAAGCTGGATCGCCTGTCGTGTTGACAAAGTCGGCGAGCACGATTGTGTCTTCAGGAGTAATTTTGGGATCGGCACGACGAAAATGCCAGAATCCTCCCAGGACCATGCCTGCCGCAAGCAGCGCGGCAACGCAGCCCAGATAAAGCCGAGTGCGGGAGCGGCGCGGGGCAACTGGGTGCACAGCCAGGACAGGCTCTTCCGCTTCAGGCGGCCAGGCCACAGGCGCCACGAAACGGTAACCGTGGCGGGGGACGGTCTCAAGGAACCTGGGATTGTCGGCTGAATCGTTCAACGCTCCGCGCAACTTACCCACAGCGGTGTTTAATGCAGCGTCAAATTCCACGAATAAGTCCTGAGGCCACACTTGCGACCGGATTTCCTCGCGGGTCACCAGTTGACCGGGGTGCTCCAGCAACAGCGCCAAAATCCGAAAGGGCTGCTCTTGCAGCCGAATGCGGATCCCTCCTTTGGTGAGTTTGCGCTCCCGGAAATCCACCTCGAACAATCCAAAACGAGCAAACCGGCGAGTTAACGGCGGTTTCGAGCCCGTAAGCGGAGGAGGAGTTTTCAGCATGGCAGTTTAGAAGTTCCTATAAGTCCTTTTATTGCGGGGCGTTAACAGGTGATTTCTGTTTCAGGGAAAGTTTTGTTGCCATTTGTTCCCGAAGCCTCAAATATTACACCGAAATAGACGCCCGGAGTCATATCCCGATGTCCCATACGAACCGTCGATCCAGGCTTTTGGTTTCCAGAGTCGTGGGCCTGGATTTGGTGACAGTTTTTGATGTGCTGAACTCGCGATACCTGGCAAAAGAAGCCAGCCAGGAGGTTTGCCGGCGAGCACCAGGACCGGGCGAAGCCAGGCGGAGAGGCGACTTGATCGGCCTGCCGCACAGAGAAAAACAGACCATCGACTTGAGAGTCATTGCACGTGCCGGTGAGAACTTTCACGCATGCGCAATGCGCAACACGTCATTCTTTGTCTGATCGATTAACTTCCGGAGAAAGAGGCACGGCTGGAATCTGACGGGCGACCCGGGAACTGTATCGCGGTCACAGACTTCTGGCTGATTAACGCCAAAATTTACCGCCCACTCGTCAAACGGCAGTCGACACCGTGAAGCATCTGGCCATGCTTCTTAAGTTGTGCTGTGTGTGCAGGTCCGGACCAAGCGTCCCTGTTTGCAAGCGACTGATCAGGTCCGGATGAAACCAGAATAGTTCTCGCGGAGGAAAAACGCTTTTCGAAAAAAGTTTGGACCGCCCTTCTTATGCCGTGCCTCCTCGCTCAGCTCTCGGCGCACTTATCGGCGAGGCGCGGTCCAACCAGTGCTTCACCTTGAGCACGCATGAGCGGGACATGTTCTCAGACTGCTATTGTCCCCAGCTGCCTCACTTAACCACCTTGTGAAGGAGAAGAGTAATGCCCATCAGGATCTGGAGACTCACGTTGTGCCTGGGGCTGATTGCGTCCCTGGGCCTGTTTTGCCGGGCCCAGGACGCCGCTTCCAGGATTAGCAGGATTCAAAACAACATCAACAATACCAAGGCAGCGATTGACCAGTTGCCTGACAACGCAAAGCTGACAATGGCGCTGGAGCGCGGCGGCCTGGAGCGTCTTGGAAACATCGTGAACCGTATGTCCGGCATCGTGGCCAAAGACCAGGGCAAGCGCTTCAGCTCGGGATGGCAGCCAAGTCAGGGATGGGAACAGGGTGAAGCCGATGAGAATGGCCTGGTGCAGGTGAACAACCCGGCTCGCGACGCGCGTTTCTCCCCATTCCTGGGTTTCACACAGAACAATGCGGTGACCGCACGCTGCGGAGAGAACGTTGTCGTGGCGTTTGAAGATTCGGCCAGCGCCATTGAGACGCTGTTCACCGGACAAGGCGGTGTCAGCTTCATTACTACGGCTTCGGGTACAGGTGGTATCAGCGCGATCGGTTATGCCACCTCGCACAACGGCGGCTTATCCTTCAAAGACCGCGGCGCGGTGAATCCCGGGCCGGACGTCGACACCATGCTGTTCAGGCAGCCTTCGCTGGCGTGCTCAGACCCCGATCACTTTTACCTGGCGACGTCAGCATTTATATCGTCTGGTCAGGGCCACCTCGCACCTGTCAGGGCGATTCTTCTCTCGCAGTCGAGTGACGGCGGGGAGACCTGGAGCGATCCGGCCACCATCGTCGCTCCCGACCTCTCGCAAGCAGGGTTTTTTGGCGAAAGGTTTGCTGATCCCTGGATAGCCGTAGACCCTTCAAACCACCAGCGAGTCTACGTTTCTTACACACATTCAAGGACACATGATCTTCCCTTTGATGATACCGGCTGTACCGGAGAGTCCAAAGTTGAAGTGGTGTCGTCCGCGGACGGCGGCTCCACTTTTGATCCGTCGCCTCGAGTGTTGGATTCCCGGTGCTGGATATTTGGAGACTTTTTTGCCCTGGGAACGCGCATTGCGATCTCCTCCAGCGGGAAAGTGACGGTGGCCTGGGTGGACGCAAGCTATGACTTCGTGGGCTATCTGGAGCAGGCGATCGTGGTGAACAGCTTTGTGCCCGGAGGGCCCACGCCGGCGGCGGTTATCGTGGATAGCGTCTTCCAGGGCGGCTCTACGGTTGCTGATCCATTCTTTCCTCTATTGCCTCAGGGTCTCGGCAATTTCAACGACCTCAACGGCTTCAGGATGCTTCTAGTCCCAACGCTGCAAGGCGGAATCTACAACGTGCGCGGGTTCGACCTGGCGGTGGACCACTCCGGGGGCCCGACCGACGGCGCTGTCTACCTGCTGTGGGATGACGCCCGCAACGGCGCTGGGCTGGCCCCGGAGTTCGAAGACATTGCCGGGGTCTATAACTTCACTGACATTCTATATGCTGTCTCCACAGATGGGGGGCAGACTTTTACGCCGACCCGTCAGTTGAATTCCGACAAACAATCTCTGATTGCGCGCGGACATGACCACTTCCGTCCCACCGTGGCCGTCGATCGCAGCGGGAAGGTGGCTGCCTGCTGGTATGACCGGCGGAATGACCCGCAGAACTATCAATTTGAGCGCTTCTGCGCCGAGTCGACCAATGGGGGAACAAGCTGGGCTGAATTCCGCATTCCGGGAAGCCTTTCCACTCCCGTCGTTCTGCAGGACCTGCTTTTCCAGGGCACTAACTCGATGGGAGAAAACGACAGCCTGACCACGGATTTCAGCGGACATGCGCCGGGATTTATCGGAGGTATCCAGTGGATGAGCTCCGGCATGAACCCGGATGTGAAAGAAGTGCATTTCCCGTGAGCTCGGGGAAGCTTCCCAGACGCTCAACCCATTGGAAGCAAGTTTGCGATAAAGCGAAGAAAAATCCGCGGAGGATATATGCGCACAAGATTTATGTTGGTATTTGTCATGGGCCTTGTGGGAGCCACGTTGGCTCCCTGGGCCTCAGGCCAGAACGTACCGAAGCCGAATCCGGACAGAATCAATGCCATCAAGGCAAAGCTGGCGCAAATCAGCGACCGCTACAGCAAGTTGTCAGCACACCAACGCATGCTGCTCGACGGCGAAAAGCGCCTGGGGCTCTCGCCGCAGGCCGTTGACAAGCTTGCCGCCGCTGCTTCGGCGGGCATGAGCATTACGCGCAAGCAGTTCAGCGACATGATGGCCGATGCCCAAAAGAACGCCGGCATAGCGAGCGTGAGCGACCCCAGCACAGACCTGGACTTCAGCGCCTATGACGGATTAACCCAGAGTGAGACGCACACCGCCATGTGCGGCAACCAGGTGGTTGTCGGCTTCAATGATTCCGGCAGCGTTATTCAAAGTTTCTTTTTTGGCTCCGGCGGCCTGAGCTTCAGCGGGGCTGCGGTTTCCAGCGATGGAGGCAAGACATTTCACGACATCGGTTTTATGAATCCGGGGCCGGACATCAACAACTTTTTGTCGGGTGATCCGCTGTTGACATGTACGGATTCCACTCATTTTGTCTACACCCAACTCTTTGAAACAGGGACCGGCTCCGCTGTTGGCATCTCCAGTTCTTCCGATGGCGGCAATACCTGGAGCGATCCTCAACCGGCAGTGCTCAAGGACTTCTCCCACTTCCTCGACAAGCCCTGGACCGCGATCGATCCCTCCAACACGCAGCGAGTCTATATCACCTATACGGATTTTGACGGCAGCGGGACGAGTCCCGGGTGCGGGCTGCAGTCGCGAACCGCCATTGAACTCGTGGTCTCCAACGACGGCGGCCAGCATTTCGGCAGTCCGTCAATCATTGACGAGCAATGTGGCGACAACGTTGGCGTCCAGACTTCGCATGTGGCATTCAATTCTCACAGCGTGGCCTACATTGCCTGGCATCGTTTTAATCCCACCAACGTTGAAGTGCGGGTCTCTCACCTGTCTCCGGGTGGAAGCCCAGTGGCTTCAATTGCGGTGGATCAGAAGGTGTTTGGCGGAGACGTCATGCTTGTCGAGGGAGGATCATTCTTCCTGACGCTTGACCTGGAAGAGGACCTTCAGGGACGGTTCCGCAACCTCTCCGGGCTGGACCTGGCGGTGGACCACACCGGAGGGCTGAACGACGGTGCGGTTTACGTGACCTGGGATGATGGTCGGAACAAATCGACCAGCGACCTGGCTGGCTTCAGCCTGGAAGGGAATCCCCCGAACCAGCCCGCGGTGCTAGTGCCGTTCAGCCCGCTGATTCTTACCGCGGGAACCTATTTCTATACCGACATCATGTTGAGCCGCTCGAAAGATGGCGTGCATTTCAGCCCAACCAGCCAGGTGAACTCTGACCGGCAGCCCAAGTTCGGCGGTGGGCATGACCACTTCCAGCCGGCCATCGCTGTGGATCCGACAGGGAAGGTCGCCATCTGCTGGTACGACCGCAGAAATGATCCCAGGAATTTCAACATTGAACGTTTTTGCGCTGAATCGAAAAACAGCGGCAATGATTGGGTCAACTTCCGCGTCCCCATCGCCCCGTTTGCGCCGCTTCACAGAATGGATTTCGGTCTGGCAGGCTTCGGCGAGCCTGGAGTGAACCCGGCTTACATGGGTGACTATGACGGGCTGACCACAGACTTTACCGGCAAGACCAGCGGATTCATCGGCGCTTTTGAATGGATGAGCTCCGGCATGAATCCTGACGTGAAGGCATTCTTTTTCCAGTGAGCCCAGCTTGCCGGCAGAAGGTCAGCAGCACCTTCCCCGCTAAGAGGGTGCTGCTGGTCCTTTATTCAATCGTCCAACGGACTCACGAGCGTGCTTTCTGCCATGCAATGGTCCTACATCACCGGCGCGGCGGATCCGTCTGACCACTTGGCCAGGGGAACGATAAACACGTCGATTGGTTGCGCGCCTTTGAATTGCGGCACCAGCATTACCGGTGATTTCGGAAGATCGGCGCCCCAGGCTTTGCCGTCCAGCGGAGGCGCATAAAACATCAGGTGGGCCAGATTGTGGCCACCGTCATCGGTGAGATACGCTTCCTTGGACATCATGTAACTCATCGCGCCAGGCGCGAGCGGCGGCAGCTCGCCCTTTTCGAACGCGGCCTTGTTGCCGGCAATGATCTCATCCCTGGTTCGTCCCGCTAATGCCATCTCTGATCTCTTGAGCGTAGTCGGCAATATGGAGAGCGCGGCCGGCGGGTTGAAACAGATTGGACCGCGAAGTTTAGGATTCCAAAATTCCGGCGAGTCGGAAGGCGACATCCAAGCTCTCTCGACAACACACACAAAACCGTTCTTGCCTTCGACGGCTGTTTCGTAGCCATGGCGTCCCAGCACCAGAACTTTGGCCTCGCGCGATATGGCTTCAGGCGCAGCGCTTCGCGCCAACGCAATCTCGGCGTTGCGGTCTGCCATGAGGTATTGATCAATTGGCGCCATCACCGAATAGGCTGCTTTGGGCGCTTGTGCCTGCCCGTGCATGATGGCAATTAGCCCCAGAATTGGAGCGAAACACAGAAAAGCTGCCATTACCAATTTTTTGTGGTTCATCGTTTTTCTCCTAAGTCAGGGCCGCCGCCCTTGTCTGAGAACATGCTTCTTTAACATCCGCCGTGAGCCTCGCGGAGCTTGACGAGGCGTCCGCAGAGACTTCAGCCACCCGACGATATTTCTGATTCCCACTTCCCACACCTTCGCATCCTGCGCATTCTTCGCCAGAGAGGCATAACCCTCAACCATCGCGACCAGAAAGCCGGCTGCTTCGTCTGGATGCAAGTCGCGGCGAACGGTTCCCCGGGACTGGCCTTTCCGCAGGAGCGCAGCAACTCCATCCTGCCAGGCAAGGAATATCCTCCGCAGCCGCTTGCGGAATTGCTCATCCAGCGGAGACATCTCCTGCGCCAGATTGAGCAGAGCACAGCCGGTGCGGACGTCCTCGGGCGTTACCGGTGTCCGCCGGACAATTCCGATCAAAATGTCGATGGCTTCTCCGTCGCCAAGCATAGGTTGCAACCATCTGTCGCTGACAAGTTTGGCGATGATCTCTTCGACGATGGCATGTCCCAGGGCTTCCTTGCTGTCAAAGTGGTGATAGAGCGCGCCCTTGGTGACGTTGGTGGCGGCGAGAATGGTATCGATGCCCGCACTCTGGAAGCCTGTTCGGTGTACCTCTTGAAAAGCCGCTTGCAACAGGCGTTCCCGCGTGCGCTCGGGATCGCGGAGCTTTTGTTTACGTGCTTGGGCGGCTAACATACCGACAAGTATGTATGTTACTCACAAGAGAAGTCAATAGCTGGTGTTAAAAGATGGAGTTCGCTACTGCTTTGGCTTAGACCTGCAGAAAAGCTTGCGTCTCCTTCAAGAACAGTTCCAGTTGATCGTGATGCACCCAGTGTCCGGCCTTGGGGACTTTGA
>DASTPO010000280.1:0-2012 GCA_035762225.1 Candidatus Angelobacter sp. | reverse complement strand
GCCGCCCGCGCCAACCTGCGCCCGCTGGTGATTGAAGGCCATGAGCCCGGAGGCCAGCTCTCGCTTACCACGCTGGTGGAAAATTTTCCCGGCTTTCCTGACGGTATACAGGGCCCGGAACTGATCGACAATATGCGCAAGCAGGCCGAGCGCTTTGGCACTGACTTTCTGCCCGGCCACCTGGTGCGTGCGGACCTGACCGAGCGCCCGTTCAAGCTCGATTTCGGCGGCGGCAAGACCGTGAGCACCCGCACGTTGATCATCGCCAGCGGTGCTTCCGCGCGCTGGCTGGGCTTGCCCAACGAGCATGCGCTCATCGGCCGCGGCGTTTCTTCCTGCGCCACCTGTGACGGCTTCTTCTTCAAGGGCAAGCCAATCACGGTGATCGGCGGCGGCGACTCCGCCATGGAAGAGGCGCTTTTCCTAAGCCGCTTTGCCACCAAGGTCACGGTAATTCATCGCCGCGACCATTTCCGCGCCTCCAAGATCATGCTGGACCGCGCCCGCAAGCACGAAAAGATTGAATTCCTCACCGACACAAAAGTTGAGGACGTTTACGACGTAAACCAGAAGGAAGTCACCGGCCTGAAGCTGCACAACATGAAGACCGGCAAGATTTGGGACTTCCCTACCAGCGCCATGTTCCTGGGTATCGGCCACGAACCCAACGCCAAAATGTTTAACGGCCAGCTTGACATGGATGACGATGGCTATCTGAAGACCCACGACTTTGTATTGACGCGCGTGCCGGGAGTCTTCGCCTGTGGTGATGTGCAGGACCGCCGCTATCGCCAGGCGATCACCGCCGCGGGCACAGGCTGCGCCGCCGCCATCGAGGCGGAAAAGTTTTTGGAAGAACACGGCCGATAACCGGCGACCGGCCCTCACGACGGTGAGTATGAGTCTCGATACTTCGCGAACCTACGATGAACTCGCCGACCACTACCACCTGATATTTGAGAATTGGCAGGCATCCATCGATCGTCAGGCAGCCGTTCTTGGCTCCATTCTCGAACAATGCGGCCTGAATCAGAACGCGCGCATTCTTGACTGCGCCTGTGGCATTGGAACGCAGAGCCTGGGTCTGGCAAAGCGTGGATTCCGCATGAGTGGGTGTGACATCAGTCCGCGTTCCATTGAGCGCGCGCGCCGCGAGGCCTCCCAACGCAACCTGGATATCCAATTCAGCGTGGCGGACATGCGGGACTTCGGCAGCGGGGACGATTCGCGTTTCGACGCCGTCATCTGTATGGATAATGCTCTACCCCACCTGGCTGGCACCGATGAGTTAAATCGGGCTATCGTGCAAATACAAAAGCGCCTGTGCCCCGGTGGGATTTTTATGGCCAGCATCCGGGATTATGACAAGCTTCTTGAAGAAAGGCCCGCCGTTCAGGGACCATCTTTCTATTCTGACGATGGCGGCCGGCGAATTATCTTTCAGGTTTGGGACTGGCTCGATCGCGAACGCTATAACTTTCATCTCTATATCACCCGCGAGACACAAGCGGGATGGGAAACATTGCACACGACAGGACTTTATCGGGCCCTGCGCAGAAGCGAGGTTGACGCACTGCTAAGCCACGTCGGGTTCAGAGCTCCCCGCTGGCTGTTCCCTGAATCCAGCGGCTTTTACCAGCCCATTGTCGTCGCGAAAGCCGCTTGAGCATTTCGTCTTGGAATTCCCGGCAGAGAAATGCTGGAATCAAAGCGCCATCAACTATCCTTGCGGTAGAGCAGGTCACGCATCGCCGCACGCCGGGCGGCGTTTCCTTCGCGGTCCGTGGTTTGGCCATCGCCTTTCGGGCGCCTCGAATCCAGATTGTCGGCTTCGGTGGCGCTGCACTCCGGACAGCGGTTGGCAAAACCGGGTTTATCCGGCTTCAATTCAAATTCCTCGGCACAGATGGCACACACTTTGATGGGAAAAGCCATGACAGCTCCATGATAAATGGTGGGGTATTCTCGCTCAATGCCGCACACTTGTGTTACAAAAATATGTTTGCCTGATA
>DASTPO010000279.1:0-2093 GCA_035762225.1 Candidatus Angelobacter sp. | reverse complement strand
GAATAGCCATGTTTTTTGTAGAACGCGAGCGCGGGCTCATTGTCGACTGCGACTTCCAGAGAAACGTAATCGCAGCCGGCGCTTTTCAGTTCGGCTTCAGCGGACGCGAGCAGGAGCGTGCCGAGGCCGCGATGTTGCGTGTCCGGCGCAACATCAATGGTAATGACTTTTCCCACTGAGCGCATGGCGCGGCGGGAACGATAGCGATCAGCAATAATGAAGCCGAGAATGGCCTCTCCGTCCACTCCAACAAGCGAGATGGCAGAGGGCATTTCCACAAAATAGCGCATTTCTTCATCCGAATAGGCGATCCCAACGGCAAAGCAGGATTGATCGATCTCCAGCAGGCGCTGGAAATCGCCTGGGCGGTAGGGGCGAATTTGCGGCACGTGGATGCTAGACCGTTTTGCGGCTCTTTTTGCGGCAATCTTCACAGATGCCGTAGATCTGGAAGTTGTGGCGGGTAGCGTCAAAGTGATACTTGCGTCCGATCTCCTCTTCCAGCTTACCTAATTCCGGCGAGAAGAATTCGACTGACGCGTCGCATTCGGTGCACACCATGTGATGGTGGCTGCGGCGGTTGAACTGGTGTTCATACCGCGCGGTGCCATCAGGAAATGGGACGGTACTTGCCAGACCACACTCCGCCAGCAGCTTGAGCGTGCGATAGACGGTGGTGAAGCCGATTTTGGCATCTTTCTTGCGCACCAGGCGAAAAAGTTCGTCGGTGGAGAGATGGTCGCGGGTTTCCAGGAAGGTGCTCAGGATGGTGTCGCGCTGATCGGTGTGCTTGAGGCCGACACGCTTGAGGTGCCGGTAAAAAATCTCCTGCGCTTCGCGCATGGATTCGCGCGAAGGTGGCGCGTGATCGTCAATTCGTCGCTGCAGCATGGGTCTAACCGGACGAAATTCTGCAAATGAAAATGAATTTCATTTTCATTATACGCAAAGCCGGGGAGATTGCCATCCACGTGATACCTTGCGTCGAGCCAGTATCCACCATTGTCTGGGGAAGCCTCTTCCCGTAATATCTTGGGCTCATGGCCACCACCACTGTTGCTGCAACCCCAGCCCGCCGAAGCCCGGCCGGCATTCTTCTTCGGATCATCTTCTGGCTGCTGGTTCTGTTGCTCGTCGCCGGCGCACTGGCGTTTGCGTGGTTTTATAACGCGGCGCGGGCTTCCCTGCCGCAGCTCGATGGTTCAATTGCCCTCAGCGGTCTGACGTCGCCGGTCTCAGTCGTGCGCGACGCGCAAGGGGTCCCGCACCTCACCTCGGCCAGCCTTGCCGATCTTTTCTTTGCCCAGGGTTATGTCACGGCGCAAGACCGCCTGTGGCAGATGGACCTGACGCGCCGAGCAGTGGGCGGCGAGATGGCGGAGATCTTTCCTGCTTCCAGCGCCCCGCCACAGCCGGTTTCACGGGCAACCGCCGCGCCGCGTCCGCGGCAGACCTGGGTGGACTATGACAAACAGCAGCGCACCATGCGCTTGCGAGCGGTGTCGGATCGGGTGGCACAGCAACTGCCGGCGCGCGATAGAGTTTTCTTTGAAGCCTATGCCAAGGGCGTAAACGCCTACATCGAACAGCATCGCGACAACCTGCCTATTGAATTTCGCATTCTGGGTTACAAGCCGCGTGAGTGGACGGTGACGGATTCGCTGCTGATAGGAATCGGCATGAGCCAGTTGCTCAATCCGCAATATGAGACCGAATACTGGCGCGAGAAGATTGCGGCAAAACTTTCTCCCGAGCTGATGGCGGATCTCTATCCGCCAAGCTCGCCGCGAGATCATCCACCTGCCAGCGAGGCTGGCGCCACGGCGAACGTACCCGCTGACCAGAAGAAAGCCCCGCAGTCCGGCACTCCCACCGCGCGTACCGGCATTGCGGCGCCCGTGCATGAAGCCGACACGTGTGAAGCCTGCCTGCCTGGATCGAACAACTGGGTCGTTTCAGGCGCGCATACCGTATCCGGTAAGCCACTGCTCTCTAATGATATGCACCTGCCGCACCGCGTCCCCGGCGTGTGGTATGAACTTCAGCTCCACTCAGGCGACTTCAATATAGAGGGGTTTTCCCTGCCCGGATTG
>DASTPO010000278.1:0-3612 GCA_035762225.1 Candidatus Angelobacter sp. | reverse complement strand
GCTCCGGATGCGAGGCGAAGGATCTGCCCTGCTGCTCTTCAGGGTAACAACTCATTCAAGCAGTTTTGGATAGCCCTACGGTCCAGCGGAGCCGATCCTTCAGCTTCGCGAAAACCGTATCGAAGTACTCTGCAAATGGCGTGGCTCGCTTCAGGATGGTACATCGCGGGGTGCGATGGAAGGTTAATCGCGACGTGTGTAGCGGATATGGCAACTCAGGAAACGCTCGAGGCGCGCCCAGCCTTCGGCGATTCCTAATTAAAGACATTTTCATTGAGGCATCCGACGAAGGCGGCTGTGTGCTCCCACCCCAACACGCGAAAGCCCCGTGCGTGAATTCGCACGGAACCAGGCGGGGATAAAGCGCCCCCAGGACTGCTGTATCCCGCATCACGAATCTCTATCCCCCTGAATGTGCCATCCTGAGCCGAGCACGATGTTCTATTCCGTATCCTGCTCCGGATGCGAGGCGAAGGATCTGCCCTGCTGCTCTTCAGGGCAATAAATCATCTAGGCAGTCTTGGATAGCCCTACGGTCCAGCGGAGCCGATCCTTCAGCTTCCCACCCCAACACGCAAAAACTGCGCGTGTTGGGGACCCCGGCTGCGCGAAAACCGTATCGAAGTGCTCTGCAAATCGCGTGGCTCGCTTCAGGATGGTACATGGCGGGGTGAGATGAACGGTTAATCGCGACGTCGATAGTGGATTAAGCAACTCAGGAAACGCGCCAAGCACAAGAAGCGCGCCTCCCAACTCGGGCGATTCGTAATTAAAGCGATTTTCATTGAGGCATCCGACGAAGGCGGCTGTGCACACACGCATGGACGCCGCAGCCTTTTGTGATCATCATCGATTTCCCTACGCGCTCCGCTGTGCTGCGCGTGAGCCTTCGGCAGAGCGGAATAAAGCCTTTCTTTTGCTTACCCGGCATTTATGCCTCGGCGCGTGTACGCGCTTCGGCAACATGCCGGGCTATTATCAGCCGTCCCGCTGGAGCGGGACTGGACACTGGCCTGTTTCGCTATTGTTTTGCTAGCGAACATGAGGTAAATTTAGGGATTCGGATTATTGAAATTAGCGAGGCGACAACTCGCGATTTTGACACCACGACGAACCATCGTTCCCAGCAGATTTAGCGGTATTTCGATGTGGTTTCTGCTTGTGTTGGAGGGGACAAAGCTGGGATGACAAACATTAAACCCTTTAGAATCATAATTGAAGGGTACCCGGGGGAGGGGTAGGCGGATTGGTAGTTGGGTAGATTAATGATTTGGTAATCGAAAGGCCAAGACAATGCAGTACAGGGGATCTGTGATTCAAGCCGACGCGCCAAAGAGGATGCCGGAAGCGCGGTATGGGTATTACCGGCGCTGCCAGCTATTTCGCCGGACGGGCGAGCAATGCAAAGCGCCAGCGGAGAAAGGCACGCATGTCTGCTACGCGCATGCCCGGCAGCAGGCCATGGACGCGCGGCGGGAGCAGGAACGGCAGGCGGTGCTGGAGCAGGCGGCCCTGGCAATGCGGCAGCACGGGCATGAGGGCTTCCAAGTGGGCCATATCTGCCATGATTTCAATGCGATTCAGGCGACGCTAGCTGAGCTAATGCGGGCGATCATCAATGGCCGAATCGATTCCAAGACGGCAGGAAGGCTCTTGTGGGAGCTGGAGATTGCGTCGAAATTGCTGTGATTGCAGCCACGGACGCAGGCGGTTGACACGCGTCTACATGGCAGTCGAGCTCTTGAAGAGTTACGCCTTCAAGATGTTTGCATATCCATGCAGCGCAGCAGATCCTTCGGCCTCACGCGGACAATTTGGAAGATCACAGATACCAACCGAGTTCGGCCTCAGGATGGCGTTTGGATGAGGAGGCTGTGATGCCAAAGCAAGGAGCGATAGTCATTGAGCGAGCGGCGTAAACCCGTAAATCATTCCAAGTTTGGGTAAGCATCGCGAATCCGTGGCCGCCCCCTGAAATGATTTACAATCTAATCTTTTGAGCCTTAGTTCTTTGGGAGCCTGTATTTGAACGTCTGTTTCAGTCTTGCGTTGATGCTCTTTGCCAGTTCGCAGAGAGGACTGGTCCATTATTTCCGCAGCCAGTTCCTGGACAAGACCTTTCGCGGTCTGTACACGCCGAACGGCTTTGACCTGGCGTTGCTGATCCCGTATTTCGTGGTGATGATCATCCTGGCCGGTTACGGCATGCACCGGTATGCGCTGGTTTACATGTACTATCGCAACCGCAAGAACCGCGCCACGGAGCCGCCGGCGCGCTTTGAAGAGCTTCCCCGCGTGACCATCCAGCTGCCGATCTACAACGAGCAATACGTCATTGACCGGCTGGTGGACGCAATCTGCAAGATCGATTATCCCAAGGACAAGCTCGATATCCAGGTGCTGGATGACTCAACCGACGAAACGGTAAAAGTCGCGCAGGACGTGGTCGATCGCTACGCCGCGCTGGGCCATCCTGTCACGTATATCCATCGCGCCAACCGCGAAGGGTTCAAGGCCGGAGCGTTGCAGAACGGAATGCTCACCGCCAAGGGCGAGTTCATCGCCATCTTTGACGCGGACTTTGTTCCTCCCGAAGACTGGCTGATGCGCGTGGTGCATCACTTCAGCGATCTCAAAATCGGCATGGTGCAGACGCGCTGGACGCACCTGAACCGCAATTATTCTTTCCTGACGGAAGTGGAAGCGATTCTGCTCGACGGCCATTTTGTGCTGGAACATGGCGGACGCTCGCGCAGCCATGTCTTCTTCAACTTCAACGGCACGGCGGGTATGTGGCGCCGCCAGGCCATTGCCGATGCCGGCGGCTGGGAGCATGACACGCTCACTGAAGATACTGATCTTTCCTATCGCGCGCAGCTTTTCGGCTGGAAGTTCAAATATCTTCAGGATGTGGAATGCCCGGCCGAACTGCCGATTGAGATGACGGCCTTCAAGACCCAGCAGGCGCGCTGGGCCAAGGGCTTGATCCAGACAGGCAAGAAAATCCTGCCCAAGGTATTCAAGAGCAAAGCGCCCTTCCGTACCAAAGTTGAGGCCTTCTATCACCTGAGCGCAAACCTCAGCTATCCATTGATGATCGTTCTTTCCACGCTGCTGATGCCGGCCATGATCATCCGTTCCTTCGGCGGCTGGTTCCAGATGCTGGTGATCGATCTGCCCCTGTTCCTGGCTTCGACTTTTTCCATCTCCAGCTTTTATCTGGTGTCACAGAAAGAGCTGTTTCCGCGCCGCTGGCCGCGCACGTTCCTCTTTCTGCCCTTTCTTATGGCTCTGGGAATTGGCCTTACGCTCACCAACACGCGGGCCGTCCTGGAAGCCTTGTTCGGCGTTCAATCCGCCTTTAAGCGGACGCCGAAGTATCGTGTGCAATCGAAGGCGGACAAAGTCCTGGGGCAGAAATACCGCCGCCGGCTTGGACTGGTTCCATGGCTGGAACTGCTGGTAGGGTCCTATTTTGTGATGATGTGCGTCTATGCCTTCACCAGCGGGAATTACTGGACCATCCCGTTTCTCATGCTCTTTGTCCTGGGATACTGGTACACCGGGTTGATGTCACTGCTGCAAGGGCGGTTTGAGCGCCGCGCCAAGGGA
>DASTPO010000277.1:0-2887 GCA_035762225.1 Candidatus Angelobacter sp. | reverse complement strand
CCGGGACGGGATTGGTCGTCATCCACCGCCACGGGCTGGGACCACGTCATGCCTTTATCCTCTGAATGACAAAAAAGTACCTGGCTGCGTCCGGAACGAATGTCGGGCCACGCGGCGTAGAGCCGGTCGCGGAAAGGTCCGGCAGTCTGGTCCACAGCCAGCGCAGGCATGTGATGACGCCAGCGCGGCGTCTCCTCAGCCAGATAGAAGTCGCTCACCATGGCGCTTTTGGAAAGACGCTCGGCGCCCTGCGGCAGTCGGGCAATCTTGAGCCATGCATTTGGCTCGGTGAGCCGCTGTCCGCGATAGTGGAAGTTGTTGCGGTCTTTCACCTCGCCATAGAGGACGACGAGCGTGCCATTCGAGAGCACCACGGCGTTTCCCATGGCAAATATGAGATGCTCACCGAGAGATGCCGCGTGAATTGCACGCTCAAAGGTGTCGCCTCCATCGCACGAGCGCAAAACCGAAAGGCTGCTGATGGCGGACCACGTGCTCACCGCGTCCAACGGCTGCTCCAGTTCAACGCCGTGAACGTAAACTTCTCCGCCGCTTTTGCCGCCAAGATTGTTCACCGTGATGTACTCGCGGTCGGTGGTCTGGATGGTCTGCGGCGGCAGCCACATCTTGCCGGAGTCCTTTGACCGGTAAAAGCGGATGGAATTTTTGAGGTCAGGGCCGTATCCCGCCGCCGCAAAATAGGCAATGCCATCGGGCCCGAGGACGCAGGTGGGATCGCCGGAAAACTTTCCCCGATCATCCTCCAGGCTCACGTTCCAAGTCTTGCCGCCGTCGCGCGAGACGTAGACCACGGTTTCGGCATGGTCAGATCCGGGAGTAAACGCCATGGAACAGCCCAGCAGCAGATTTGCGTCCTTGGGGTCGGCGGAAAGCTGGGTTTCAAAATGCTCAAGGCCCGGACGCGCGGAGCTGACCTGAACGTCATTGCCGACCGTGATCATCTGCGCGTGAGCAGCGTTCACCGCGAACGCCAGGACCAGGAAGGCCGGGATAGACGATCTCATGGCCGGGTATTTTAGCAAGGTGAAGTTCCAGGCCTCTAAGGCCGAGGCTCGCGAGCAAGGCCGCCACTTACGTGCCGGGCGGCGCGAAGCACAGACAAAGCAGGAACATTCCTCGACACCCCATGGTCCAAAAGGACTACGTTTTTGTGTCCAACTTCGCGCATCTGTTCCGTTATAATGGGCAGGCTCTGGTGTACTCTGGGCTTTTGGCTGGAAGCGCTGCCTGCGTCTGCGGAAGGGCATTTTTCGCTCATGCGGGCGCTGTTGTCGGCCGAAGGACAGACCCACATGAAGTATTTTCTGCGTGCGTTCACGCCTACCAAGAACCGCCGGCTCAATGAGCTGATCGGGTTCCTGCTGTTCGTCTCCGCGATACTCCTTTTCCTGGCCCTGGCCAGCTATTCACCTCTTGACCCCTCGCTGAATACCGCGGGCTCGCTGGCGTCTGGCTCGGCCCGCAACTGGATCGGCCTGTTTGGCGCCATGCTGAGCGACCTGCTGTTGCAGTCGATTGGCGTGTTTGTGTTTGTCGCCCCGGTCATGATTGGGCTGCTGGGCGCGCGCTGGTTCAAGTCAAAGCCGGTGGCTTCACCGGGAGCGAAGGCCCTGGGTGCGGCGATTCTGCTGGTCTTTACCCCCGCGCTGCTGGGACTGCTTCCGTGGCATCTGCGCTGGATGCATGCCGTTGCCATTGAAGGCCTGCTGGGCCGCATTGTGGGCGACGTGCTGCTGCACTATTTCAATACCGTGGGCGCTTACATCGTTTGCGCCACTGTGGTGGCCGTGGCCATGTATCTCTCCACCGCGTTTTCCTTCGTGGGTATGCGGATATGGATGAACACGCGCTTTGCTTTCGCGTTTGCCCTGTGGCAGCGCTTCCAGGATTGGCGCATCGCCCGGGCCGAGGCCTCGGCCAAAAGGAAAGCGCAAAAAGAGCTGGAGCGGCGGAACTCCGCCGCGGCCAAAGCAAGCTTTCGCGCCGAAGGCGAGCGCGCGCTGGCGGAGCGCGCGGCCGATATTGGCCGCATCATTTCACCCGGCGCGCTGGCCGCACCGCACCGCATGCCGGCTGCTCCGGTGAAGTCGGGCATCGAGCGGACGTTTGAAGATATGGAGCCGGTGGAACCGGCGCAGGTGGACGCGTTCCTGCAGGCTGGAACCGCGCCCGCAGGCGGCACTGGGCGGAATACGAATGCCGCGGAACCTGAGCCGGCCATCAACGCCCGCGCCGATGAAGCTACAAAGCGTAAGACCGTGCTGCCCAAGATTGCTGCCGGCGGATACAAGCTGCCGCCGAGCTCTCTGCTGCATCGCGGAGAAGATCACCAGGCCATCAACGAAGCCGAAGTCAAAGCTCTGGCCGAAGTGTTGACTGAGAAGTGCGCCGAGTTTTCCGTGGGCGGCGCGGTAACGCAGATCAATCCCGGGCCGGTAGTGACCACCTACGAGTTCAAGCCCGATGCCGGAGTGAAGTACAGCCGCATCACCAGCCTCTCTGACGATCTTTGCCTGGCCTTGCGTGCGGAAAGCATCCTGATCGAGCGCATGCCGGGCAAGTCAACCGTCGGGATTCAGGTGCCGAACCACAATCGCGAGACCATCTGGCTGCGCGAAGTGGTGGAGTCGCCGGAATTTCTGGGAACGAAGTCAAAACTCACGCTGGCCATGGGCAAGGACATCAATGGCCGCATTATCACGGCTGACCTTGCCACCATGCCCCATCTGCTGATCGCGGGATCGACCGGATCGGGAAAATCCGTGGCCATCAACGCCATGATTATGTCGATCCTGTATAAGTCCACGCCGGAGCAGGTGAGGCTGATCCTGGTGGACCCCAAGCGGCTGGAGCTGGGAATCTATGA
>DASTPO010000276.1:0-5387 GCA_035762225.1 Candidatus Angelobacter sp. | reverse complement strand
ACACGGCAAAACTGGTGCGTGAATCTTTTCTGGGGAAGACGCGCAGCAAAAGCCACGCCATCAGGGCCACCAGCGTGCCAATTCCAAGGCTGAAGAACATTCGCTCCGCGGCGACGGAAGCTATCCAATGCAGGTTTGCGGGGACCGTCATGCTTTTTTTCCCTCTTCCAGCATCTCGCTCAGCCGCTTGAGCTCTACCGCATCAATAGTCTTGTCTTCCAGGATGTTCAGCAGAAGTAGCTCGTGGGAATTCTTGAAAAACCTGCCTACCAGGTTCCGGATCTCAAACCGGCTCGCCTCTTCTCGCCCCACCAGCGGCATATAGACGTGAGCACGCCCTTCTTTCACATGCTGCACGTATGCTTTCTTTTCCAGGATTCGGATGGTCGTGAGTACGGAGTTATAGGCCAGCAGCGGCTTGGGCGGCAGCTCTTCCATGATCTGGTGGACCGTGGACGGGCCTTTCAGCCACAAGACCTCCATCAATCTCAGTTCAGCTTCTGTTAGCGTGGCTGATTTCTTCGGCGGCACTTCCCACAGCTCCTGTGTCCTGTTTTTAGCGGCTCTATTTCATTAGACGCTAGTAAAACAGAATAGTAACTAATTATTTAGTTATCTTTCAAGAGGAAGGAAATGCGGCAAGCAAACTTTTTATTAACCACTATTTTTCAATGGTTTAGCGAAAGTCAAACGCCAAGGCGCCCGCCATCGGCGCCCCGCGATTACCGGCCAGCTTCAGCAACTTTCCCGTACCGTGCCCGGTGTTCGCTCAGCATTCGGCTCAATTCCACCTGAAGAAGGTTTACGGTCTGAAACAGGCCTTGGACGCCATGCGTCTTCCAGGTCACACCTTCCTGGGTTACGTCGGCACAGAGGTCCCGCAGCATCTGGGTGGAACGGCGAAGTCGTTCCGCCACAATGAAGGTCAGCACCTTTTCCGGGTCCTGATCGCGTTCCCGGGCGTTCAGTATCTCGCTTACCGTCCATGCTGTGAGTCGGGTGTTGTCCAGCACGTAGCGAAACTCCTGCAACTGCATCGCGTCTGGGTGCTGTCCCGACTTAAGTTCTGCTTCCAGAGTTCGTAATTCTGTAGAAACCCGCCGTAAACGCTCCGTCAGCGTTACGGAAGTGGCGTCTGTCATAGTTTTACTACCTCGTTATCCGATACGGTATCGCAGTCTTTCGGGGCGGTATATTAAAAAATCTTAGGAGAGCCTGGAAAGTGATTACTTTTGTACTTACGCCTGAAGTTTGACGAGCCATAGGAGCAAGTATCCGACTTCGCTGGATAAAACAACCAGGTCTGATTGGCTAAATATTTGCAAACTGGAGGATTGTTGTAGCAGCGTCCATGAACAAGCTTGCACAGTCTTGGCCATGTCCGCTACTCAAATGGGAGCCGCAAGGTAAGTGCGTCAGATTTTCCCCATTACTTCAGTAACAGGTAGTTGCTGGGCGCTCGATCAAAGCTTTCTTTGCATCCGGCGCAGCAGAAATAGAAAGCCTTTCCTTCATATTCAGACCTATATCTGGCTTTGCTGGTTTGCACGCTCATGCCGCAAACCGGGTCCTTTGCCTCATCAGAAATCACCGGCAGCAATTGGCTCGATGTCGACGGAAGCTTTCTCTCTCCCCGGGCCTGAATCACCTGGGCCAGAATGCTCACCGCAATCTCTTGCGGCGACTTCGCATGGATGTCCAGCCCTGCCGGGGTCCGAACCCGCTTCAGCCTCTCCGCCGCAATACCCTTCCCCTTTAGGTAGTCCAGGACCTTGGCCGCCTTGGTCTTGCTGGCCACAAAAGCAATGTAAGCGGCCTCAGTTTTCAACGCCTGCTCCAGTGCCTCCTCATCCCCTTCACCCTGGGTCGATACCACAATAAAGGTCTGTGGCTTGACGCGGGCTTTTGCCAGGCTCATGTCTCTTGCTGCAATCAACTGCGCATCACCGAAATCCTCCGCCGCCTTCTCCTGCGTCACTGCGGACACCGCATACCCAATCACCCCTGCAAGCCTGGCCAGCGTCTGCGCGATGGGCGAACGCCCCAGAATCACCAGATGAGGTTTGGGCAAGACTGGCTCAATATACACATCCAGCTCTCCTCCGCTGTGGCAGGTCATCGTGTAGTCCACAATTCCCTCCTCTGCGCCGTTGCGCGAAGGACTGATCCGTACCAGTCTTGGCCGGCCGTCCGCCAGCGCCTTCAAAGCTTCTTTCACCACTACCGGCTGCGCGCAACCCCCGCCGATCCACCCCCACAATGTTCCGTCAGCATAGACAAGTGCTTTGTCCCCGGGCTTGCCCGATGTCGGCGGCAGGCAGCGCACCACCGTAGCCACGGCAAATGTAGCGCCCTGCTCCGCCAACTCCGCCGTTTTTTTAAGCAACTGCTCCAGCATCATCCAATGATTTCCAATCGCCTGAAGAGCTCAGGCTCGACTTAAATGTCCTTCCAACTCCAACAGGCTTTGCAGATTGTGCGCGGGTGCAAAAACGTCAATGTACGGCAGCGCTGCGGTCATTCCGCGCGTGATCGGTTCATATCCCTTCATGCCCAGCAGGGGATTGAGCCACACCACCTTTCTTACACGGCGCTTGATCTCACTCAACTCCGCCGCCAGCCTTTCCGGTTCGCCCGTCTCCCAGCCATCGCTCAGGATCATGAATACCGTATTGCGTGACAGCAGTTTTCCATGCTGCACGCGCAGCTCATGGATCGATTCACCTATTCTTGTCCCGCCGGCCCAGCCCACCGCGTGTTCGGCCAGCGCTTCCAGCGCGTCCTGCAAGTGGCGCGTGCGCAGGGAAACTGTAATGTCGGTCAGCCGCGTGCTGAACAAAAAAGTATCCACACGCTTGAAATATTTCTGCAGCGCATAAGCGAACCGGACCAGGAACACGCTGTACGGATTCATTGATCCGCTGATATCCAGCAGAATCACCAGGCGCTGTTGTTGCAGCTTGCGCCCGCGAAAACTCAGATAGATGGGATCGCCGCCCCGGCTGATGCTGAGCCGGATGGTCCGCCGCAGGTCAACTTTTCCGCGCCGTCGCGTTGCCGTGAGTTTTCTTGAGAGCCTCAGGCTCATTTGCCGCAGCAGCCGCAAGGCAATCCGCTCCAGGTCGGCCATGTCAGCCGGAGCAATCTCGGAAAAGTCGGCGCGTTGAAGCCGGTCTTGTTCGCTTGCGCCGAGCACTGCTTTCCCACCCTGATCGTCTGTTGCCATGTTCCCCTGGCTGGGCAGCGTCATGGATCCTTGGTCCGGCTGCGCATGCACTGTGCCCTGCCCCCGGCGTTTGTCCCGCGATCCAAACATTCGCGACCCGGATTCCTGCGCGTACCAGAACGCTCCGAATAGCTCATCGAACAGCTCCCAGTCTGCCTTCGACGAACAAAGCACCGCCCGCAATGCTGCCTTGAATGTCTCCCGCTCGCCAGGTCCCACCGCTCTGGCCGCTTCCAGCGCGCTCAGGCTCTCTTTCACGCCTCCCGGCAAACCGTTGGCGCGGACAAAGCGGCAAAACCCCACAATGGCTTCGGCCAATCCGCCAAATTCGTCCTGCGCCATCTGTTCAACTCACTTCCGCAATCATCTTCTCAATTCCAGCCGCCCTGATCTTGGCCGTGTCATCCATCGACTTGGAAAGGCATCCCAGGGTCTCGTCCACCGTCGCTGCATCCACCTGGTTGCGCCCCAGCGCCATCAGCGACTGCGCCCAGTCCAGTGTCTCCGCCACTCCCGGCGCCTTGATCAGATTCAGCCGTCGCACCTGCTGCATAAAACTGACGATCTGCTTTTCCAGCTCCGCGCCGATTCCCGGAAGTCGCGCAGCCACGATCTTCATCTCTTTTTCCCTGTCCGGAGATTCGATCCAGTGATACAGGCAGCGCCGTTTCAGCGCGTCGCTCAGCTCTCGGCTGCGGTTGGAGGTCAACACCACCAGCGGCGGATGTTTGGCCTTGATCGTCCCCAGTTCAGGAATGCTGAGCTGAAAATCCGAGAGCAACTCCAGCAGGAACGCTTCAAACGCTTCGTCCGCGCGGTCAACTTCATCGATCAACAACACCGGCGAGCTTTCTTTTTCCTGGATGGCCTGCATCAGCGGACGCTCCATCAGGAACTCGCGCCCGAAAATGTGCTTCTCCTTCTCCTCCACCGACTGCCCCGTTCCTTCCTCAATCTTGATGGCCAGCAACTGCTTCTGATAGTTCCACTCATACACTGCGGCGTTCACGTCCAGGCCTTCATAACATTGCAGCCGGATCAGCCGCGTCCCCAGAAACGCAGCCAGGGTCTTTGCCACCTCGGTCTTGCCCAGGCCGGCGTGCCCTTCCAGCAGCAGTGGCTTGCCCAGCTTGAGATTGAGATAAACCACCGTGGCAAGGGCCGGATCGGTGATGTATCCCAGCTTTTCAAATCCGTGGACCACATCACTGATGCTTTGGATTGCCTTGCCTTTGGGTAGGGTGGGAGCTGACATCACTTTGCGCCGGAATCGTCTTTGGCTTCCTTCTCCGATTTTTGTTCTGCGCCGCCCGGATGCCCGCTGATCGCCGCTTTCAATGCCGAGAACGCCAGCCCCACGCCGCTGATTGGTTTGGGCTCAGCCGGTGTTGCCCCGCTGGGTGTACCTCCGCCTTTCAACTGTTCGCGGAAGTTTTTGACGAATTGCTCAAACATGATGTTTGAAACTTCCTGGATCACTCTTGATCCCATCTGGGCCAGGATGCCGACCACGTTGAGTTCGGAGACACTGACCACCTCTGTTCCGTCAGCCACCGCGCTCAGCTTGCCCGTCATCTTCATCTGTGCGCTTCCCTTGCCTCGCACATCCTGTCCTTTGCCCAGGATTTCTATCTCGTGCAGCGCCTGGTCCAGGCGCACGATCTGGACCTCTCCTTTGAAATCTGTAACGCTCGGCCCGACCTTTACCTTGATCGCGCCTTTATAGGTCCGCTCGTCCACCTGCTCGGTGATCTGCGCGCCGGGCACGCATGTTCCCACCTTCCGCGGATCGCTCAGAATGGCCCACACCTTCTCCACCGGCTCGGAGATACGGAAGGTCTTTTCAATCTTTACCGCCATGCTACCCCGTGATTCCCTTCTCTTTCAGGATGTTCCACACCTTCCACGGAGTAATTGGCATGTCGATGTGCCGCACCCCGAGATGCGCCAGCGCGTCCACCACCGCATTCACGAAGGCTGCGGGCGATCCCACGTTGGGCGACTCCCCCACCCCCTTGGCTCCGAACGGATGATGCGGCGAAGGCGTGCAGGTGTTTCCCGTCTCCCAATGCGGCGTCTCTACTGCCGTGGGAATCAGGTAGTCCATGAAGGTGCCGCCGGAAACGTTGCCGCTCTCGTCGTAGTCAATCAACTGCATGAA
>DASTPO010000275.1:0-4147 GCA_035762225.1 Candidatus Angelobacter sp. | reverse complement strand
CCGGCTGGCTTGGTGGCCGCATTTATTCTGCTGCTGGCCGCTGCCATGAGTCTTGCACAGGCCGGGAACCCTGCCGCCCCACCGCCAAATTCTGAAGAAATCATCCCCTTCCTGAACCAGACCATCGTTTGGTCGCGGCAGCTGACCACCGAGCAACAGCTTGTGACTGAACCCAGTGACGCTCTGTTCCTCAATGACAGCCGGCAGATTGCCGATCAGGCGGTGAAGCTTTCTTTCGATTTTGCGCGCGCGCGGGCAAAGGATCTGATGGCCCAGAGTGGTGGCAATGGCCGCCAGCCGGCCCAGGGCGTGTCGCAATATCAGGCGCTGGTCGATTCGGCGGCCAAGGCCGACGCGCAGGTGAAGGGATTGCAACAGGAGCTGGATGGATTTCATCAGCAGTTGCTGACCGCAACCGGGAAAAAGCGCGAAACGGTGCAGGCGATCATCTCTGAAACCGAAGGCGAGTTGGAACTCTTTCAGACGCGGCGCGACACGCTGCGCAGCATGCTGCAATTCGCCACCGGCACTGCGGCCAACGGCCTCGGGTCGGGCAGCCTGCTGGCTCAGGTAGAGGAACTGGCGCGTACCATCCCCGCGGCCTCGTCCGGCGGCAAGGAAGCCGGCGAAACGAACCCGTCCGCGGGAAACTCATCATCGCCTGCAGTGGTTGCCGCGCGCGAACGCAAAGAGACACCCAATGGGATCCTGGCGCTGGCTACCGACCTCTTTACATTGCGGCGGAAGCTGCGAGCGCTCGACGACAATCTCCGCCAGACCGATACCTTGTTCCAAGCCTCGAAAAACCTGCGCGCCCCGCTGGTGGCAAAAGTGAGAGAGCTCACCAGGCAGGGCGATGACATTGCCGGACAGCCTGATTCGCAGGATCGCACCGTATTGGCGCAGCAACGCAAAGACCTTGACTCCATTACCGCTCAATTCAAACAGGTCTCTGCCAGCCTTTTGCCGCTGGGGAAGCAATCCATTTTGTTGGACGTATACAAGCGCACCACCACCAATTGGCGCAACGCGGTGGAAAGCGACTACGACGCCGAACTCAAGGGTCTATTGCTCCGCCTGGCCGGGCTGGGTTTGATCCTGGGTGTGGTGCTGGGAGTGTCAGAGCTATGGAAGCGGGCCACGTTCCGCTACGTCGCCGATACGCGCCGCCGCTACCAGTTCCTTTTGATCCGTCGGATTGTTCTCTGGTGCCTGATCGCGATCATCGTAGCCACGGCTTTTGCCAGCGAACTGGGAGCCGTAACCACCTTTGCCGGCCTCATGACGGCTGGAATCGCTGTGGCGTTGCAGAACGTAATTCTCTCCATCGCCGGTTATTTCTTCCTGATCGGAAAATACGGCGTGCGCGTTGGCGACCGTGTAAACATTGCGGGGGTAACGGGAGACGTAGTGGATATCGGCCTGGTGCGGCTGCAACTCATGGAGGTTACTGAAGGCCCGGCGCCCCGACCTACCGGACGAGTTGTGGCGTTTTCCAACGCCGTGGTGTTTCAAGCCGGCTCCGGAATGTTCAAGCAGATTCCCGGCACCAGTTTTCTGTGGCATGAAATCATCCTGACGCTGGACCCCAAGAGCGATTACCGCCAGGTGGAGCGGCGCATGATGGATGCGGTAAAGAAGGTGTACGGCGAGTACGGGGAAAAGATGGAAATACAGCGGCGCAGCGTGGAACGCTCGTTGAATTCGAATCTGAATGTCTTCGCTCCGGAGAGCCGCCTGCACCTGACTCAAACCTCGCTCGAGGTGGTGATCCGTTATCCCGTGGAAATGGGCAATGCCGGCGAGATAGACGATCGCATGACCCGGGAGATACTGGATGCGATTGAACGCGACCCCAAACTGCGCCTGCAGGTTTCGGCCGGGCCTACCATCAAGATGGAAGAACAGGCCGTGGAACCGGTGAAAAAGTAACGAAGTCCTGCCAAGCCCCAGACTCAGCAATCGGGGTGATGTCCGTCACAGTCCATTGCATGTCCCGTACGCCATCATGTTAGGCAACGATGCGTCGAAAAGGCGCACTTTGAGGAATGGGGCTATCCGGCAACCACCCGCTGGAGGCCCCATTATTGAACCCATGAAACGAACAAAAGTGACCGTCGACGGCAATGAGGCGGCCGCTTATGTGGCCCACAAAACCAACGAAGTCATAGCGATCTATCCCATCACCCCTTCCTCCGCCATGGGTGAGCTGGCTGACCAATGGTCTTCGGAAGGGCGGCCCAACATCTGGGCAACTGTACCGCAGGTAGTGGAAATGCAAAGCGAGGCAGGCGCAGCGGGCGCACTGCACGGCGCCCTGCAGGGAGGTTCCCTGGCCACCACTTTCACCTCGGCGCAGGGACTTCTGCTGATGATTCCGAACATGTACAAGATCGCCGGCGAGCTGACGCCGGCGGTGATTCACGTTGCAGCGCGCTCCCTGGCCACGCACGCGCTCTCCATTTTCGGCGATCATCAGGACGTGATGGCGGTGCGTCAGACCGGCTGGGCCATGCTGGCAGCCAACTCAGTGCAGGAGGCAATGGACTTCTCACTGATCGCGCAGGCTGCGGCGCTGGAATCGCGCGTCCCCTTCGTGCATTTTTTTGATGGCTTCCGCACCTCGCATGAGATTGCCAAGGTTGAGCAGTTGGCGATTGAAGACATGCAGTCCATGATCGATGACGAACTGGTCCACCGGCACCGCCGCGCGGCGCTTTCGCCCGAGCACCCGTTTATCCGCGGCACGGCGCAGAACCCGGATGTTTATTTTCAATCGCGCGAAGCCGCCAATCCTTTCTATCTTGCGACTCCGGCAGTCGTGCAGAACGCCATGGACAAATTTGCGGCTCTTACGAGCCGCCAGTACAAACTGTTTGATTATGCCGGCGCGCCCGACGCGACGCACGTCCTGGTGATGATGGGCTCAGGCGCAGAAGTAGCGCATGAGGCGGTTGATCATCTCAACCGCCGCGGAGTCAAATTCGGTGTCCTGAAAGTCCGCTTGTATCGCCCGTTCTCGGTCGAGCATTTTCTGGCTGCTTTGCCGACGAAGGTGGAAGCGCTGGCCGTGCTGGACCGCTGCAAGGAGCCGGGAAGCGTGGGCGAACCGCTCTACTCTGACGTCGTGACCGCCCTCAGCGAGGCCGAAGCAGAGTCCACCCATACCGTGCAGCCGTTGCCGAAAGTGATTGGTGGTCGTTATGGGCTTTCATCCAAAGAGTTCACGCCCGCCATGGTGCAGGGAGTCTTTGCCGAGCTGGAAAAGGAAAAAAGCCGAAAGCATTTTACCGTCGGTATTGTCGATGACGTGACCCACACCAGCATTGACTACGATCCGGAGTTCTCCACAGAGGATCCGGCCACGGTGCGCGCGCTGTTCTTTGGGCTGGGCGCGGATGGCACGGTGGGCGCCAATAAGAACTCGATCAAGATCATCGGCGAAGACACCGGGCTTTACGCTCAGGGCTATTTTGTCTACGACTCAAAGAAATCCGGATCGATGACCACGTCGCATCTGCGATTCGGTCCTCAGCCAATCCGCTCCAGCTATCTCATTTCGCGCGCTAACTTCGTGGCGTGCCACCAGTTCTCCTTTCTGGAGCGGCTCAACGTTCTGCAGCAGGCCGAGCCCGGTGCAACGTTCCTGCTGAACAGCGTGTATGGGCCTGATGCAGTCTGGGACAAACTGCCCGGCACGATACAGAGCGAGATGACCAGCAGGAAGCTGAAGTTTTATGTGATTGATGCCTATTCGGTGGCGCGGGATACAGGCATGGGCGGACGCATCAATACCATCATGCAAACCTGTTTTTTTGCCATCAGTAATGTGCTGCCGCGGGAGCAGGCTATCCAGGCAATCAAGAACGCAATCAAGAAATCCTATGGCAAACGCGGACCGGCGGTAGTGGAAAAGAACTTTGCCGCCGTGGATCGCACGCTGGAAAACCTGTTTGCCGTCACCGTACCGGCTGAGGTTTCAAGCGGATTTGACCTGCAACCGCCGGTTCCGGAACAGGCGCCTGCATTCGTGCAGAACGTGATCGGGCCCATCATCGAGGGCAACGGCGATTTTCTTCCGGTAGGCAGGATGCCGGTAGACGGCACCTTCCCCGCCGGCACATCGCAATGGGAAAAGCGCAATATA